>NZ_JBNKWF010000008.1:0-144766 GCF_050299635.1 Altererythrobacter sp. | reverse complement strand
TACCGCACCAGGCGGAAATCGCGCAGCCTTGTTATGATCTCGACCACCTGTGCCCCCGCTAGGCTGCAACAACGCAGTTCATCGCAGCCATCCAGCACAATCCATTGCAAATCAGGGTTAACAACCCGTCAATGCCTTGCCCTTCGTCAGGCGGATTTGCGAATGCGCTCCGGCACTTCGCGGACCGATTGCAGCGCCGCAACCTGATCGTCGCTCGGCACTGCAGCCTGGTCTGCTTCGCGCGCGGGCAGCGCTTTCTCCGCACCTTCATCGCCCGCCTCGTGATATTCGGCGTCTTCATTGACGCACCAGGTGTCATAGATGCGCTCGCCGGCGAGGATGTTCTCGACCGTCAGCATGGCGGTCATCATCGCGTGATCCTGATTGTTGTAGCGATGCATGCCGTTGCGCCCGACCAGGTGCAGCGACTCATATTTCGCTTCCAGTTCGCGCCGCATGGCATCGACATTGGCCGCGTAATCCTCGTCATAGACTGGATAGGCCTTTTCCTGTCGCACGACCGCGCCGCCGATCACCTTTTCGGGATCGACCAGCCCGAGGATATCCATTTCGCGCTTGGCGAGGTCCACCAGGTCGTCATCCGCCATCGACCACAGTCCGTCGCCTTCGAAGCAGAAATATTCGAGGCCCACGCAGGCTACATCGGGGTCTGGCACCATTTCCGGCGACCAGCTGCGGAAGTTCTGGACGCGTCCAACCTTTACCTTGCTGTCATGGATATAGATCCAGTTGTCGGGGAACAGGTCCTCCGACCGGATCATCAGCGCGACCGTGAGGAAATCGCGGTATTTGAGCTCTGAAGCCTGCAGCGTGCTTTCAGGCAGCGGATGCAGGCGGCGTGAAAGCTCGCGCATCGGAGCGGAGCTGATCGCATGTTTCGCATGGATCTGCACGTCGCCTTGCGGTCCCCTGGCGCTCATGTTCCAGCCGCCCTTGCCATCGCCGGCGAGCTGCCCAAGCGAGTGACCCATCAGCACTTGTCCCTTGCCCGAAGCAAGAATCTTATCCCGCGCCGCTTCCCACATCATGCCCGGGCCCAGCCGGGGATAGCGGAAGGTTTCAAGCAGGGTCTTCACCTTGCCATCGTTGGGAGACTTGTTGAGGCCGAGCGAACGCTTGAGCCCGTCAACCACCGCGCCCCAGAGCGAGAGCCCCTTGATGCGCTGTGCAGCCCAATCCGCGCTCATTTCGTCGCAGGGCATGCCCCACACCTTCTCGGTATAGGTCTTGAAGAAGATCGAATAGAGCTTCTGGCCGAACTGGTTGGTGGTCCAGTCCTCGAAACTCTTCACATTCTCGATCGGAAACAGCTTGTAGCGCAGATAGCTGAGCATGCAGGCGGTCGAGCGCAGGATGCCCAGATTGCCCAGCGCTTCGAAGGCGCGCAGCGGGTAGGAGTAGAACTTGCCTTCGTAATAGATGCGGCTCATCCGGGGGCGCTGGATGAAATCGTCTGGCAGGATCTCGTTCCAGAGGTCGACGACCTGCTGGCTCTTCGAGAAAAAGCGGTGCCCGCCGATGTCGAAGCGATAGCCTTCATACTCGACCGTGCGGCTGATCCCGCCGACATAGGTATCGTCCTTTTCGACGATAGCGACAGTCTTGCCCTGCTTGGTCAGCAGATAGCCTGCGGTCAGCCCGGCCGGGCCCGCACCGATAATCACCACATCTACGTCGATTGCGCCATTGTTGCGGGCAATGCTCTGTTCCATGAATTCCCCCGTCGCGAAGTGCTTCGACGGGAGTGAAGGAATTTGGTTAGCGAATGGTAAATGCGGGTGGGATTTGCGCCCATTTCCAAGAGCTATTGTCCAAGCAATGTGGGGTTTTGAAGGCGGGCCGCCAGGCGGGCCAGGCGCTCAAGCGTAAATGTATCCTCGAAGACAAGCCCATATTCCGTCCCGGACCGCCACCTGACCTTGGCCCTGATATCGCCGAGATCGCCGCCTTCGATACGCACATTCTGGTCGATCGCCAGCAAGGCATCGCATGCGATCCGCGCACCTTGTTGCGAAAGGTTGAGTACGGTCGCGTTCACGCGCTGTTGAACCGTCGCCAGCGTGATCGGGATGGCAAGCGCCAGCCGCACACCGCGCTTGGGAAAACGCCCCTTCTCGGTGATGACCTTGTCCAGCTCGATCGGCGCTTCGAAGCGAAATCCGGCCTCGTGGCGGCTCGTCCAGATCTGCTCGATACCGTAGTTCCGCCCCGTCTGGAGCACGAGATCGAAATGCTTGCCTGGCGGAAGGTCATGGAACAGGCGCAGGCTCACGCCGTCGGTCGATACGTCGCGCAGGACGCAGACATATTCACCCTCGGCGCTGACCAGTTTCGCTGCGCGGATCAGCAGTGCGATCCGCGGCGAGGAACGCATTTCATGCGCACCATGCGTAACATGCGCTTCGCCGCTCGTTTTGGGCCTGATTGCAGTATTGTCCATTCGCGCTGTCCCTGCTTGGCCGGGCTCGGCTGTGAAGTGACTTCACTCTAGGCAGGTTTGACTAACGCGGTTCGCGAACCGGACTACGTAGGAATCCGAAGGATTACGGTACCGGGCTGCAAGACTGGTGCGGGTGGTGGGACTCGAACCCACACGATCTATAGGATCAGGGGATTTTAAGTCCCCGGCGTCTACCATTCCGCCACACCCGCAAATCAGGCGTTCCCTAGCGCCGGTGTTCGTAGGCGGCAACGCGTTGCTCGAGGAGAGCTGGAAAAAACGGGAAGCACGGCCTGATGGATGGCGCGCAAAAGCACCGCCAGAGCCACGTCCGGGTGTCTCCGATCATTTCAAGCCAGGATCCAGGTGCCTGGCGGAAGCCTCAATTGTCGTTGAGGCGCCGCCGCATGTCCTTGCCGGCCTTGAAATAGGGAACGCGCTTGGCAGGCACTTCCACCGTTTCCCCCGTTCGCGGATTGCGGCCATGCCGCGCCTCGCGCTCGCGGGTGGAGAAGGCGCCAAAACCGCGCAATTCCACACGGCCCCCTTCGGCCAGCCGGCTTGCGATCTCGTCGAAAAATATATCGACGACCTGCTCAACTTCTTCGGCACGCAGTTCTGGATTATCTTTATGCAATGCCTGCAATAGTTCGGATCTAATCATGATCATCTCCCGGACGCTTCCCGTCGCATCCGATTGCCGGTGCAATCCACAATGGATTACGCTGCAACATCCCGACCCGATGATGCGGCAGCTCCGTAAGCATATGGTGCCAGAGGTGGCTCTCTATCGCAATATCGCGAGGCGAAATTTTCCGATATGAATCAATTTGGGACGAGTGGCCCGCCGAGGGCCGATCAACCGGCTTGTTCGACCAGATCTGCCGGTTTGATGCCCAGCCGTTCCATCCGTGAGCGAATCTCCGGCCATTCCTGCTGCAGGAACTGGTCGCGCTCGCTTTCAAGCAAGCGCTCCTTCGCGCCTTTCACGACATACATGCCCACGCCGCGCTGCACCTCTACCAGCCCGTCATTCTGGAACTGCTGGTAGGCTTTGGCCACGGTGAGCGGGTTTGCGCCCTGCTCTGCCGCGAGCGCGCGCACGGAAGGCAACATCTGCCCTTCGGGATAGCGACCTTCGATGATCGACGCCGCAATCTGGTCGCGCAGCTTGAGATAGACAGGTCGGTTTTGGCTCATTGTGTCCCTCGCGAAGGTGATACAGTGCCATAATACAGCGGGTCGCGTCAAGTTTGTCCCGCGAAAACCGGATACGGTTTCGACTGCAACTAAAGCTTCACAAGGACAAATGAGGCGTTAGGGTGCGCACTTTCAGCCAGTTGGCAAGAAGATAGGTTCTCGGGGAGCATTCATGAAAGATATGGCGCTTTGGACTGAGGGTGACTGGATCGCAGCGATTGCGGTCGTAGTGCTCGGAATATTCCTGACAGTGGGAGCAAAGATCGCGATCCAGCGCGAACCGGAATTCGCCGGGCATCCCAAAGGCCTCTACATGCTGTTCTTTGCCGAGATGTGGGAGCGTTTCTCCTACTACGGCATGCGCGCGCTGCTGATCTTCTACCTGACACAGCACTGGCTATTCAGCGACGCAAAGTCGAACCTGATCTACGGCGCCTATACCAGCCTGGTCTATATCACTCCGGTACTCGGCGGCTACATTGCCGATCGCTATCTGGGTCAGCGCAAGGCAGTGCTGTTTGGGGGCGTCCTGCTGGCCGCGGGACACACTTTGATGGCCGTCGAAGGGGTTGGCGGGCAAGACGATCCTACGATAAATGTCTTCTGGGCGGCACTCGCATTCATCATCGTCGGTTCCGGCTTCCTCAAGGCCAATATCTCTGTGATGGTCGGCCAGCTGTACAAGCTGACCGATGTCCGCCGCGACGGCGCCTATACGATCTTCTACATGGGCATCAACGTCGGCGCCGCCATCGGTACGATCCTGGTCGGATACCTGGGCCAGACGATCGGATGGGGTTTCGGCTTCGGGCTTGCAGGGATCGGCATGGTTGCAGGCCTGGTTGTATTCGTGCTCGGCAAGAAGGCGTTGCAAGGGGCTGGCGAGGCGCCAGCGCCGCTCAGCAGGGGCCGCGAACTGACTCTCTACGCCGTTGGCGTTGCTGCGGTCGCCGTAATCTGGGCCCTGGTCCAGTACCAGGATGTGATCCAGACACTGCTTGCAATTTCGGGTGTCGCCCTGCTCGGCTACGTCCTTTACGAGAGCTTCAAGCTGCCCAAGGAACCGCGCGAGCGGATGTTCGCGATCCTGTTTCTGATCAGCCTCAACCCTCTGTTCTGGGGTCTGTTCGAGCAAGCGGGCGGATCGATGAACCTGTTCACCGACAGATTTGTCGAACGGGGAGGTGTGCCGGCCGCGATCTTCCAGTCGATCAATCCAATCTATATCATTCTGCTCGCCCCTGTCTTCGCGGCGTTGTGGCAATGGCTGGGGAAACGAGGCAAAGAGCCTTCGGCACCAGCCAAATTCGGCCTTGCTCTCGCGCAGATGGGAATCGCCAATCTGATTTTGGTGTGGGGCGCGCAGGCATACGGTGTGGCTGCGATGACCCCGGTCATCTTCGTCTTCCTGTACTACCTGCTGGCCACCACCGGCGAGCTATGCCTTTCCCCGGTCGGCCTGTCGGCCATGAACCGGCTGGCGCCGAAATTCCTTGCTTCGCTGATCATGGGGGCATGGTTCTACATGACCGCGGTGGGCAATTTTGTCGCCGGCAAGATCGGTGAAGCCACCGGCGGCCACGATGGCGAGATGAGCAAGCAGGGGCTGCTGGAAATCTACGAGCTGTTCGGCTGGATCTCCATCGGCGCAGCTGTCGTCGTCCTATTGCTGAGCCCCATAGTGAAGCGGTGGATGCATCTCGATACGCTCCGGGACGGAAACGTAGGGGACGATCTCGAAGGCCAGGAGGAAGTCGGCGAACCGCAAGCCGCCGGCATCCACCCGACCACTCGTCCGGCTGATTAATTTCCCGCACTGCAAGGAAGGAATGGCGATGAACGACGCCCTGCGTGCACTCGTTTTGGCCGGAGGCGCATTGGCGCTCGCTGCCTGTTCCACCAACGGTTCTGGTGGCGAGGTCAATAGCGCCTCTGCCACCCCTGCAACCGCTTCACCGGCGGTCGATGCGCCCTACCCATCGACCTACAAGCCCTATCCCGGCGCACCGACCGCGCTGGTTGGTGCCACTGTTTATGACGGGACCGGGCGCAAGTTCGAGAATACGACCGTACTGCTGCGTGACGGCAGGATCGAAGCGGTCGGATCGGGTCTCGACCTTGCGGGCTACACAGTGGTCGATGGCAGCGGCAAATTCGTCACCCCCGGCGTAATCGACGTGCACTCGCATCTGGGAGACTATCCCAGCCCCGCTGTCGCAGCGCATGCAGATGGCAATGAAATGACCGATCCGACAACGCCCGACGTCTGGGCCGAGCATTCGGTCTGGCCGCAGGATCCCGGCTTCAGCCGCGCGCTTGCCAATGGCGGCGTCACCTCGCTCCAGATTCTTCCTGGATCGGGCAATCTGATGGGCGGACGTTCGGTTACGCTCAAGAACGTTCCCAGCCGGACGGTACAGGGCATGAAATTTCCCGGCGCGCCCTATGGCTTCAAGATGGCCTGTGGCGAGAACCCGAAGCGGGTCTATGGCAACAAGGGCAGGAAGCCCATGACCCGCATGGGCAATTTCGCGGTCGATCGCCAGACCTGGCTCGATGCGAAGGAATATGCTGCGGACGAGGATCGAAAACGCGATCTGGGTCAGGAAACGCTGGTCGGCGTACTCGATGGTGAGATCCTGGTTCACAACCATTGCTATCGCGCTGACGAAATGGCGCTGGTGATGGATATGGCCAAAGAGATGGGATACCGCGTCTCCGCCTTCCATCACGCAGTCGAAAGCTACAAGATCGCAGATCTCCTGCGCGAGAACGACGTTTGCAGTGCGGTCTGGGCCGACTGGTACGGCTTCAAGATGGAAAGCTATGACGCGATCCCTGAGAACGCCGCGCTGATCCACAATTCGGGTGCCTGCATCATCATCCATTCGGACGACGATAATGGCATCCAGCGGCTCAATCAGGAGGCGGCCAAGGCGCAGGCGGCCGGCAAACGCATGGGGATCGACATTCCCGATGCCGATGTGATCCGCTGGTTCACGCTCAACCCTGCCCACGCGATGGGGATCGACGCCATGACCGGCAGCCTGGAGCCGGGAAAAATGGCGGACGTAGTGCTATGGAATGGAAACCCGCTCTCGGTCTATTCGCGGCCCGAAAAGGTCTGGATCGACGGCGCGCTGATGTTCGACGCGATGGATCCCAAGCGAAAGCCAGTGAGCGATTTCGAGCTCGGCCAGCCCGGTGAAGGAGACGTGAAATGAAGCGGTTTCCACTATTCGCCGCGGCTGCAATTGCGCTCTCGCCCGCACCGCTTGCGGCGCAGGACTTCGCAATAACCAATGCCACCGTCGCCAAGGGTGACGGCAGTGCGCCGATCGAAGGCGCCAGCGTCGTCGTGCGCGGCGGCAAGATCGTCGCGGCCGGATCTGGCGTTACGGTGCCTACCGACGTTCCGGTGATGGACGGCAGCGGCATGTGGGTCACACCCGGGCTGGTCGCCGCCGTGACGGATCTTGGCCTCGCCGATGTCGGGGCAGTCGATGAAAGCAACGACAATTCGGCGAGCAAAGCGCGCTTCAACGCCGCGCTCGATGTTGCGCCCGCCATCAATCCCGCGTCTCAGAACATCGCGATCAGCCGCGCCGGGGGGCTGACCCGCGCAATCGTCGCGCCCTCGCAGGGTGCATCCTTGTTTGCAGGCCAGGGTGCGGTGATCGACCTGGGGGCCGACCCCGAAGCCATCGAAAAGGCCCAAGCGTTCCAGCTCGCTGCGCTGGGTGAGAATGGCGCAAGTCTTTCAGGCGGCAGCCGCACCGCCGCGCATGTGGAATTGCGCAACGCGCTGGCGGAAGCCATCGCCTATGCCAATGGTCGCTGGGATGGCGCGCGCGAAGTGCTCCCGCGGATGGATGCCAAGGCGCTGGCCCCGGTGGTTTCCGGCAAGCAGAAGCTGTTCGTCGAAGTCGAGCGCGCTTCGGATATCCTCGCCGTTATCGCGCTCAAGAAGGAGTTCCCAAAGCTCGATCTGGTGCTGGTGGGTGTGAGCGAAGGCTGGCTGGTTGCCAATGCCATCGCCGCTTCGGGTGTGCCGGTGATCGCCGACCCGCTTGACGACTTGCCGAGCAAATTCGAGCAGCTTGCCGCCACGCAAAGCAATGTCGGCCGCATGGTTCGGGCGGGGGTGAAGGTCGCGCTCGGCCGCATGGCAGGCACGACCGACGGGCATCCGCGAAGCGCCGCGCAATTTGCGGGCAATCTTGTCGCGCTCAACAAGCTGCCGGGCGCTGCAGGGCTGAGCTGGGGTCAGGCGCTGGCTTCGATCAGCTCGGTCCCGGCGGAGATTGCAGGGCTCGGCGGCAAGATCGGCGTGCTCAAGCCGGGCGCGGCGGGAGACGTTGTGGTCTGGGACGGTGATCCGCTGGAGGTTTCCACCGCTCCGGTGAAAGTGTTCATCGACGGGGTCGAGCAGCCGCTCGACAACCACCAGACGCGGCTGCGCGAGCGCTATCGCAATCTCGACGAAAGCACTTTGCCCAAAGCCTACGACTGGTAGCCTGACTTGTAGAGCGGGCTTGCCCTGCACGCCGATATATGGCCAACTTCCAATAGAGGGAGCTGGCCAATGAATAGTGCACTGATTCAACTCGTTGCCGCCAATGTCACTTTTGTCGGCACGCATTTCGCCATGTCGCATCCACTGCGCGCATCGCTCGTCAAGGCATTGGGGGAAAGGGGATTCCAAGCGGTATATTCGCTGGTAAGCCTGGCGGCATTCGCCTGGGTCGCTCTGGCCTTTCGCGCGGCGCCGCCAGCGGACCTGCCCAGCAACGGGGAGGCAGGATGGATCATCGCTACACTACTGATGATCCCGGCACTCGTACTATTCGCGGGGTCCTTCGCAGGCAATCCGGCGCTTCCCGCACCCGGTGCAGACAAGCTCGCTCGGCAAGATCCTCGGGGAGTATTCACGGTCACACGCCATCCGATGATGTGGGCGTTTGGCCTTTGGGCGCTGGCGCACATCATTCTGTTCTGGAGCACCCGCACCTTGATAACGGCGGGAGCCATGGGCTTCCTGGCGCTGATCGGTGCGCACTTGCAGGACCGCAAGAAGGAAGCGCTGATGGGCGAAGCATGGGCCGATTGGGAAGCGAAGACGAGCTATTGGCCCCGGTTTGGCAGGCTGTTTGCGGTCGGCTGGCTATGGTGGGCGATCGGCATCGCCCTTTGGCTGCTGCTTAGCTGGCTGCACCGGATCGTCGCGGGGATCGATGCCGGGGTAATGCTTTGGTTAGGCTAGCCTGGTAACCCAATGTTTGTATTAGACGTACCTTGATGGCAGAAACCAATCCGGGGGCTGCAAGGAGCTGAAATGGGTCTGCCGCTGGCCACCGTACTCTTGATGTCTTCCACTTCGTCCGTGGTGCTAGCTGAAGCGCCAGCGGTGGCATTGCCGCAAGCACCTGCCGAAGCGTTCGCCCTTGCAGCACCGCCATCGAGGCTGGATGCGGTTATCGCCATGCAAGCGGCAAATGGCGCCACTGTCGACCTGCCACAAGGCGAATTGGCCGAGGCGAGCGATGATGAAGCTCCCGCCGCCGACAGTACCGAAGCGCCCGAGTTTGCGGGTAACGAAGCACCTTCGCCTGAGGGCAACCTCGATGCAGCAGGCGCGGACGGGACCGGCGCGAGCGTTGACGGCACGATTCTCGTTACTGGCAGCATGGAAGCGCCTCAGGGCGATCCGCTTGTGCAGATCAATCAGCAGGCCTTCGATATCACGCAGAATGTCGACAAGGCCGTGGTCGAACCGGTTGCCGAAGTCTACGAGGAAGGGCTGCCCAAGCCCATCCGACATGGCTTGCGCAATTTCATCCGCAATCTGCTGGAGCCGGTCAATTTCCTCAATTTCCTGCTGCAGTTGAAGCCGGGCAAGGCGCTTGAGACGCTGGGGCGTTTCACGATCAACAGCACGGTGGGGATCGGCGGGCTGATCGATGTCGCCAAGCGCGAGCCTTTCAACCTGCCCTATCGCCGCAACGGATTGGCCAATACGCTGGGCTATTACGGAGTGGGGCCAGGCCCCTTCCTTGTCCTTCCGCTGATCGGCGCGACGACATTGCGTGATGTTACAGGAAGCCTGGTCGACCAGTCGATCGTTCCGCTAGCGATCGGGGCACCGTTCAACACGCCCTATTATGGCGTCCCGGCCTATACTGTGAACGCGCTCGAATACCGGATCGAGTTCGACGAGTATCTTCAGTCGGTCAATGACAGCGTCGATCCCTATTCGACCATGCGCGAGACCTATCTATGCCAGCGCGAGGCGGAAATCGCCGAGCTCAAGAACCGTCCGCCACGCGATTGCAGCCTGCCCGCACTGTTCCCCGATGAGTACAGGGATTTCATCGCGGGCCAGGGAACCGACCAGCCCGAGGCGGCCGCTCCTGCGCCGGAAGCCGGGCAAATGGACATTGTTCAGGAGGTCCAGCCTGGCGTCGCTGTCGAAGTAAATGAGCCTGCGACCGAACGGCCGAGCATTTCGGATGGGGATTCCGTGGCTGAACCTGCCGAGGTCGAGCAGGTTACCGAACCTGCTACCGAACCGGTCGAAATGCCGGAGCCCGAAGGGGCTATCTAAGGTCCTGATCCTAGCTTCCCTTGAAGTCAGGTGCGCGCCTTTCGAGCAGCGCGTCCACGCCTTCCATATGGTCTTCGGTCAGATGCATCAGCGCCTGCGCGTTGGCGGCCATCTCCAGTGCGGAATCATAGCTGATCGAGCGCCCCTGACGCATCAGGTTCTTGGCATGGCGCAGCGCGTGCGGCGGCATGGCGGCGACCTTGGAAGCGAGCGAGCGCGCTTCGTCCATCAGCGCATCTTCCGCCACCACGCGGCTGACCAGCCCCCAATCCAGCGCGGTTGCCGGATCGATCACATCGCCAGTGTAGAACAGCTCCGCCGCGCGCGCTTCGCCGATGATCTTCGGCAGGATCCAGGTCCCGCCATCGCCGGGGATGAGGCCGAGCTTGAGGAAGGTGACGCCGAATTTCGCCTTGTCTGAAGCGATGCGGATATCGGCGAGACAGGCGAGGTCGCAGCCCAGCCCGATCGCGGGGCCGTTGACCGCCGCGATCAGCGGCACGCGCAGGCCATAGAGCGCACGCAGGACCTTGTGGATGTTGTCGCGATAGCCGTCCGAGATTTCCGGCGCATTGCCGCCGAAACTGCCGCCGCGCTGCTTCATCGCCTTGATATCACCACCCGCGCTGAAGGCCCGCCCCGCACCGGTGAGGATGACGCAGCGCACGCCGATATCTGCGTTGATCGCATCGCAGGCCGCGGCAAAGGCATCGCCATCGCCCTTCGCGCCGAGCGGGTTCATCGTCTCAGGCCGATTGAGCGTCAGCGTGGTGATGTGACCTGTGGTTTCACTCCTGAGCATCGAGATCCTCCAGAAATGCCAGCACGGTCCGCTCTGCCGCGTCGTCCCATGCGAGTTCATGACCGATTTCCGGGAAGATGACCAATTTTGCGCCCGGCTTTGTCTTGGCCAATATCCGCGAGTGGCTATCGGGTATGAGTGCGTCGGCATCACCGTGCAGGATCAACACCGGCGCAGCAATCGATGCAATCTTGGATTGGTTGTCAAATCTGTCGCGCAGCAACGGGCCGACCGGCAACCACCACAATTTCTCGCTCGCAACCTGAGTCAGACTCGCGAACGGAGAGATCAATACCAGCGCGCGCGGCCTGACCTCGGTCGCCAATTGTGTGGCAACACCGCTCCCAATCGAGTTCCCAATAAGGACCAGTTCTTCAGGCTGCACACCACGGGCCTCGAGCCACGCCAATGCCGCCCTACCGTCGCGATAGAGCCCCACTTCATTTGGCTTGCCAGGATTGCCGCGATAGCCACGATATTCAACCGCGAACACACCATACCCGTGTGGCCTAAGTCGGTGGGTAGCGACGACCGAAGACTGCCAATCCGCTCCATTCCCATGAAAATAGACAATGGTTGGATTTCCATCAGTGGCTGATTTGTATCCTCCCTTGAGGTCGAGGCCGTCGACAGTCCGGTAGTTGACTTCCTCAAATCCCGGCGGATATTCCCCAGGTCCCTTGGGCGCAGGATAGATGAACTGGCGCTGCGAGAGTGCGATCGCCAGCACGACCGTCGCATATGCAAGGATGGCAGTACCGAGAATCGACAGGACCACCCGTTTCACACTCCACATTGTAGGTGTCTAAGCCCGCGCCTCTTCCACGCGCTGGCCTTCTCCGGCGGAATTGTGCCGCAGCGCCTTCAGCACGGTATCGACGATCCCCGATGCGTTGAGGCCCGCTGCCTCATACTGCGTCTCCGGCGCATCCTGGTCCTGGAACATGTCGGGCAGGCGCAAGGTGCGAATCTTCAGCCCCGCATCGGTCAAGCCTTCATCGCTGGCATATGTCAGCACATGCGCGCCGAGCCCGCCCACTGCGCCTTCCTCCACCGTCACGATCACATCGTGGCTGCGCATCAGCCTTGCAATCAGTTCGGTGTCGAGCGGCTTGGCGAAGCGCATATCCGCTACCGTGGTCGAAAGCCCTTTGGCTTCCAGCTGGTCGGCGGCCTTGAGCGCTTCTGCCAGCCGCGCGCCGAGTGACATTACGGCGACCTTCGTGCCTTCGCGGACCACGCGGCCCTTGCCGATCTCCAGCTTCTGCGGAACTTCGGGCAGAGGAACACCCACGCCCGCGCCGCGCGGATAGCGAAAGGCGATCGGCCCGTCGTCATATTCGGCGGCGGTGTAGGTCATATGGACGAGTTCCGCTTCGTCCGCGGCTGCCATCACGACCATATTGGGCAGCGTGGCGAGGTAAGTCACATCGAAGCTGCCGGCATGGGTGCTGCCGTCAGCGCCGACAAGCCCCGCGCGGTCGATGGCGAAGCGCACCGGCAGGTTCTGGATCGCGACGTCATGCACCACCTGGTCATAGGCGCGCTGGAGGAAGGTGGAATATATCGCAGCGAAGGGCCGCATGCCCTGCGCCGCAAGTCCAGCGGCAAAAGTCACACCATGCTGTTCGGCAATTCCGACGTCGAAGCTGCGATCCGGATGCGCCTTGGCAAAGCGGTCGACGCCAGTGCCCGATGGCATGGCGGCCGTGATAGCGCAGATGCGGCTGTCGCTCTCGGCCAGCTTCGCCAGCGTATCGCCAAACACGTTCTGGTACGCAGGCGGGCCGCCCGGGCTCTTCTTCTGCTCGCCAGTGATTACGTCGAACTTGGCGACGCCGTGATATTTGTCCGCGCTGTTCTCGGCCGGGGCATAGCCCTTGCCCTTCTGCGTCACGACATGGACCAGGATCGGACCCTCGGCCGCGTCGCGCACATTCTCCAGCACCGGGATCAGCGCTTCCAGATCGTGCCCGTCGATCGGGCCGACATAATAGAATCCCAGCTCCTCGAACAAGGTGCCGCCCATCGCCATGCCGCGCGCGAACTCGTCAGTCTTGCGCGCCGCCTTGTGCAGCGGTTCGGGCAGTTTGCGGGCAAATCGCCGTGCCAGTTCACGCAGCCCCAGAAACTTGCCGCTCGATACCAGCCGCGCGAGGTAGCCTGACAGCCCGCCCACGGGCGGCGCGATCGACATGTCGTTGTCATTGAGGATCACGACCAGCCGGTTGCCCGCCTGCTCGGCATTGTTCATCGCCTCATAGGCCATGCCCGCGCTCATCGCGCCATCGCCGATCACGGCAATGCCGCGCCCTGGCTCGCCCTTGATCTTGTTGGCGACAGCAAAGCCGAGCGCCGCCGAGATCGAGGTCGAGCTATGTGCCGCACCGAAGGGATCATATTCGCTCTCGGTGCGCTTGGTGAAGCCGGACAGGCCGCCGCCCTGCCGCAAGGTCCGGATGCGGTCACGCCTGCCGGTAATGATCTTGTGTGGATAGCACTGATGGCCAACGTCCCACACCAGCCGGTCTTGCGGCGTGTTGAAGACATAATGGATCGCGACGGTCAGCTCGACCACGCCCAGTCCGGAACCGAGATGCCCGCCGGTCGTCCCCACCGCATCGATCACTTCATTGCGCAACTCGTCGGAAAGCTGCCGCAGCTCGCTCTTTTCGAGGGTGCGCAGGTCTTCCGGGGTCGAAACCTTGTCCAGCAACGGCGTGGATGGTGGGGAGGTCATGTCAGAGCCCTACACGCGAAAAATGAAACTGTCGATGAACGGCTTGTCGATGGAAATGCACAGCTTGGCGCAGGAATCATCCGGCACATGCCTTGCACAGGCCTCGAATCTCGATCACCGGACGTTCGGGCTTGAAACCCCGTTCCAGCGCGATGGCGCGAACCTTGCGCGAAATTTCGTCATCATCGACATGGGTCGCTTCGCCGCATTCGTCGCAGACCAGGAATATGCAGTCGTGCTGGCAGCCGGGATGGCTGTTGGCGAGGAAGGCATTGGCGCTTTCGACCCGCATGGCGAGGTTGTTGGCCACGAACAGGTCGAGAATGCGATAGACGCTGTTTGGCGCTACCCGCTTGCCGCGTGCCGCCGAAAGATTGTCTGCAATGTCATAGGCCGACACGGGCCGGTCATGCCGCGCGAGTTCTGCGAAAACGCTTTCGCGCATCCCGGTCCATTGTTCGCCCGCCTTGGTCAGTGCATCGCGCGCCGCGTTGACGAGCCTGGTGCCCGAATGTTCGTGATGCGAATGCTTGGTCTTGATTGCGTTCACCTGAGCCATCGGGCGAATATAGGCCCCTTGTCGCGTAAACGCTACTTCGCCGCGCTATTTTTGGTCGCGCAGGAAGCTGGCCCGGTAATATTGCGGGTAGAGCCGCTGGAGCGCTTCGACCTTGGGCTTGTCCCAATAGACAATATATCCATGGCGCGGATTGCGGGCCATGAAGTCCTGGTGATAGCTCTCCGCCTTGTAGAACTTGCGATAGGGTTCAATCCGGGTGACGATCGGTTTGCCCCATTTCCCCGAAGCCCGCATCTGCTTGAGATAGGCCGCAGCAACAGCGCGCTGTTCGGCATTCATCGGCACCAGTGCGGCACGATATTGCGTGCCGACATCGGGGCCCTGCCGGTTCTTGAGCGTCGGATCTGCAACCACCGAGAAGAAGATGCGCAGCAATTCATCATACCGCACGACACTGGGATCATAGACCACGCGGACAGCCTCTGCATGGCCGGTCATCCCTGAACTCGTAAGGCTGTAGGTCGCAGTGGCGGCCTTGCCGCCATGATATCCGGAAACGGCACCTTTCACGCCTTTAACGTGACTGAAGACACCCTCAACGCCCCAGAAGCACCCGCCAGCGAAAACCGCGACCTTGAGGCCCTTGTCTTCGCTGGCCATGCGTTTGGCGGCAGGAGCTTCGACGACCTTCTCGCTGGCCGCCAGGGTCGGCGAACAGCTCGCCAGGGCGAGTCCGGCAGTTGCAGCGAGAATGGCGGTACGGATTATTCCGAAACGGTCTGTGCTTCGCCGGTCGCGGCGTAAGCGGGTGCGGCCAGATCCGCATTCCAATCCTGAGCTGTCATCGCGCCGACGAGCAATGTGCCAACGGCGAATCCGATGGCGAAATTGCGATAGAGATCGGCTTTGAACAGGCCCATTGTGGTCACTCATGATTCGATTCGTCTGGTCTGGCGTTGTCTATAGCGCAAACCGCTTTCCATTCGGTGAACGCCGCGTTTCCTAAATGACATTCGCGCAGAAGGGTTCCGAAGTTACAGCTGCGTCAAACCTGAAGTGCTTAGACAAACTCCGCGCGGCGTAGGGCCATTCGACATTCGGATGATGATGTGACGAGAATGGTGGATTTGCGTGACCCGGCGCGCAGCAACCTTCCTGGTCGTGAGCACCGGAAGCACGGAACACCGCCATTCGCAGGCCATCAGGGCCGGATGTCGAATGGTCCTAGTGCCGGAAGTGGCGCATCCCGGTATAGACCATCGCCAAGCCGGCCTTGTTTGCCGCTTCGATCACTTCGTCATCGCGGATCGAACCGCCGGGCTGGATCACCGCCGTCGCGCCTGCTTCCGCTGCCGCCAGCAGACCGTCGGCAAAGGGGAAAAAGGCGTCGGAGGCAACCGCGCTACCCACGGTACGCGGCGCGTCCCAACCGTATTTCTCCGCCGCCTCTGCCGCTTTCATCGCGGCGATGCGCGAGGAATCGCGCCGGTTCATCTGGCCCGCGCCGATCCCGGCGGTGGCACCATCCTTGGCATAGACGATCGCGTTGGACTTCACATGCCGCGCTACGGTCCATGCAAAAAGACAGTCCGTAAGCTCCTGCTCCGTGGGCGCGCGTTCAGTCACGACTTTGAGATCGTCCGCCGAAATTGCGTCATTGTCCCGTGTCTGGACCAGCAGACCTCCGGTGATCGGCTTGATGGACAGGCCGCCACGACGCGGATCGGGCAGTTCGCCGACAGTCAGCAGCCGCAGGTTCTTCTTGGCGGCAAAAACTTCGCGCGCTTCGTCCGACACGGAAGGCGCGATTACCACTTCCGTGAAAATTTTCGCGATGGCTTCCGCCGTTACTCCGTCAAGCTCCTGATTGACCGCGACGATCCCGCCGAATGCTGAAACGCTGTCGCAGGCGAGCGCCGCATCCCAGGCTTCGATCATGCTGCCACCCTGCGCCACACCGCAAGGGTTGGCGTGCTTGACGATTACCACCGCCGGATCGCCTTGCTTGAACTCGGCGCAGAGCTCCAGTGCGGCATCGGCATCGTTGTAATTGTTGTAGCTCAGCTCCTTGCCCTGAAGCTGCTCGGCCTGCGCAATGCCCGAACCATGGGGGCCGACGGGCGTGTAAAGCGCAGCCTGCTGATGCGGGTTCTCGCCATAACGCAGCACGGTCGGCGCTTTGCCGTTCACCGCCAGCATATCGGGGAACAGCTGGCCCTGATCTGCGAAGGCGAACCACTGGCTGATCATGGAGTCATAGGCCGCGGTTGCGGCAAATGCCTTGGCCGCCATTGCCTTGCGGAAGTCGAGGCTGGTCGAACCGTCGCGCTGCTCCAACTCGCCGAGCAGCGTCGCGTAATCCGATGGATCGGTCAAAATAGTGACATATTGGTGATTCTTTGCCGACGAGCGAACCATGCTGGGCCCGCCAATGTCTATATTCTCGATGATCTCGGGCCGGTCGGCGCCGCGCATCACTGTCGCTTCGAAGGGATAGAGGTTGACCACCACCAGATCGATCGCGCCGATCGCATGTTCTTCCATCGCTGCGACATGTGCCGGATCGTCACGAACCGCCAGCAATCCGCCGTGGACCTTGGGGTGGAGCGTCTTGACCCGGCCGTCCATCATCTCGGGAAAACCGGTGAGATCTGAGATGTCGCGCACCTCCAGGCCCGCTTCGCGTAGCGCCTTGGCGGTGCCGCCGGTGGAGACCAGTTCGACTCCGCGTGCGCTGAGCGCCTGACCCAGTTCCACCAAACCGCTTTTGTCGGACACCGAAAGCAGTGCCCGCTTGATAGTCACATCCGTCACGTCGGATTTTACCCCATTTTCTTGAACAGCCAGGAGAATTGCCCCCCGCTGCGCGATGTCATTCCCTGGATCACCAGTTGCTGGATCGGGTGCGGACGGCCTTCGCCGTCGACCCACAGGCTTTCCTCTAGCGCAACCGATGCGCCATTGTCATCCGCACCCATGCGGAATTGCCACAAACTGCCGCTCGGCAGGAGCAGGCTGGCGCCGCGCTTGTCTTCGGCCAGTTTCGCCTCGACCGAGGGGCCGAGATGGAAACGGATCGCAAAGTCGATCTTGCCGCGCTTGCCCTTCTGCGCCTTGGGCAGGAGGATATCCTCGCCGCGCAATTCCTCGCCATCGCCGCGCAGCATCAATATGCGGCGGTGGGTCAGGCCGTAACGAGCGGAATAGCCGTCATGGCTGGCCTCAATGCGGGTCGCGTCTTCGCCCTTCTGCCGCATGATCCGCCGCTCGACCTCGACCTGCTCCACGCCTTTGCCCAGCGCGCCATTGATCAGCACGGCTGTTGAATTGGCATTGTCGAGCACAAGCGTGGAATGCGCCGCCGTCGCGCGCAGGCCTTGCTCGATCCGCGCAGGTACTTGCCCGCCCGCCAGTGCCGCGCCACCGCAATTGACGATCAGGCGATGCGCCCCCTCGGACATTTCCATGCCCAGCGTCGATGCACAGCCCCAGCGCGCGAGGCGCGGTTTGGGCGGCGGGGCCGCGTCGAGCAGCACCACGGTCTTGCCGCCCGCCAGCCGCTGATAGCCCCAATGGCGGATTTCCTTCAGCGGACGAGTGCGCACGCCGCTCGCTTCGATCAGAGCGGAAACCCGGTCAGCACTTGTGGCCGCCCCGCCTTGCCAGCTGCCCAGCCCGCCATCGCCATGCCGCAGCGCGAGCAGCGGCGGAACGAGCAGTTCGAGCATGATCTGCAGCGCATCGGGGAAATCGCGTTCGACCGCCTGATAGCAAGCCTTGAGATCGACCAGCAGCGCGATCGCATCCATCTGCGCCAACGGGCTGCGCGACAACACCCCGCCATCCTCTGCAACCAGTTCACCCAGCGCCTTGACCAGCCCCGCCTCGCCATAAAGCCGCCTGGGCTTGCCATCGGGCATGAGGAGACCAGCGGCAGTGATCGCAGCCCAGCCTTCGACCGCGCCGAGTTGATCCTCCGCCCGCGAAACCTTGCGGTCGAGCCAGCGGGCAGTCTCCTCAATTGCCTTGAGCATCCGCTTGCGCACCGTGGCATCGACGCCGGAGAGGACGAGCGGCGCATTGACCAACCATGCCATGAGCCGGCTTCCGGCATATTCGATGTGCCAGGCGGCGCCCTTGCCCGGCTTGGGGTTGTCGTCGAGCCAGGCAGCACAGACCCGCTCGGCGGTCGCGGCGCATTGCTCGCGCGGGGCCGAAGCGGCGAGATCGCGCAACCAGGAAAAGCCATGGATGACCCGCTCGAACGGCGGAGCCAGACGCGAGGATGAAGCGAATTCGACCTGCGCGATCGGAACCTTGGCTCCGTGAATCAGGAAGTGACCCGCGCGAAGTGCCACGCCGGCGGCCCGGTCGCCGGGAACGGGGCTCTCGACAGTCGCCAGCAAGCGCGGCCTGGCTGGCTTGCGGAAGGGAGCCGCCAGCGTGGAGCCGGGAATGCCCAGCCTGTAGGCGAGACGGATCAGCCGTTCGCCTGCGCCGACAGATGGGGGGACGAAATCGCTAAGGACAAGCGCGCGCGCTGGACCGAGCGGCTGCGTGTCGCGCGGATCGTTCTCCATTCGCGCCGAGGATTCGGAAACCGGCTGACTGTCCTTGCGCGCGAGAGGAATCGCCTTGCCGCCGCTCTCGCCAACTGCAGGATCATCCAGAGCGTGCCGCCCATCCTCATCGTGGGAGAGCAGAGCGTCCATCAACCCGCTCCCTTGAGCGCCGCGATATTGGCGGCATAGCAATCCGGCCCGCCCTTGAAGGTGGCGGATCCGGCCACCAGCACATCGGCCCCTGCTTCGACGCAGAGCCTGGCCGTTTCGGCATTGACCCCGCCATCGACTTCGAGATGAATATCGCGCCCGCTTGCGTCGATCATCGCGCGAATCTTGCGAATCTTGTCGAGCTGCGAATGGATGAAGCTCTGCCCGCCGAAACCGGGATTGACGCTCATCACCAGCACCAGATCCACATCGCCGATCAGGTAATCGAGCACCTCTATCGGCGTCGACGGATTGAGCGAGACGCCCGCCTTCTTGCCCAGCGCCTTGATCGCCTGCACCGTGCGGTGCGCATGCGGCCCGGCCTCTGGGTGGATGGTGATGATGTCGGCGCCCGCTTCGGCGAATTCCTCCAGGTAAGGATCGACCGGCGAGATCATCAGATGAACGTCGAAGGTCTTGGCGCTGTGTGGCCGCAGCGCTTTCACCACCATCGGTCCGATGGTGATGTTGGGCACATAGTGCCCGTCCATCACATCGACATGGATCCAGTCAGCCCCGGCTTCGTCGATTGCGCGCACCTCTTCGCCCAGCCGGGCGAAATCGGCGGAAAGGATCGAAGGAGAAATCAGCGGTTGCGGCATGATTCGATGGGCCAGTGCCCGTCCCGGGTTAGACGCGCTTAGTCATCGCACTAGGATTCACGAGTCGCGGCTACAAGCGCGCCACAGCCCTTTTCCCCAGAGGAAGGGCGCCTGAAGCGCAGCTTTCCACAATTGCGGGGGCTTGCAGTTCGATTAACCGCGGCAGCTTACCCAATTCAGCCGCAATTCAGCAGTTTGAAGCCATAGAGTGAGCGTGCCCGCCATGCGGGATTGAACTGTCTGCTTGTCTCACCGATATTTGAACGCACATGAAACCGATCAACACCCTCGGATGGACCCTTGCCGCGCTTTCGGGCGCTGCGATGGCGCTTGCCGCACCGGTATCCGGGCAGGGGTTGTACCGGAACAAGATTGCTCATGACATGAGCAAATGCGCACCGGGCGCAGGGCCTGCCGTGCGGGTAACGATCAATGGCGTGAAGAATTCCAGCGGCAAGATACGCGTACAGAGCTATCGCGGCACCGCAGACGACTGGCTGGAAAAGGGCAAGTGGATCAATCGTATCGAAGCCCCGGCGCACGCCGGAACGATGACGATCTGCATGCCGCTCCCTGCCAGCGGCACCTATGGCATTGCCGTGCGCCACGACACCAATGGCAATGGCAAGACCGATCTGCGCGAAGATGGCGGCGGGATGTCGAACAACCCGTCGATCAACATCTTCAATCTCGGGAAGCCGAGCTACAGGAAAACCGCCTTCACTGTGAACGGCGGGGTTCAGTCGATCTCGATCAACATGAAATACTGGTAGGACTGGCCCGGCCCGTCAGGCGTCGCGCTTGCGCCTTTCGCGCCAGAGCGAGAACAGCACGCCCGGCGCCGCCAGCACCGGGTGCTTCTCGCGCCACGGTGTCACTTCCACCGGAACCCCTGTGTGGCGCTCGATCTTCCACGCGGCATAGCGCGCTGCACCGTCGAATGTCGTGCTGGCCTTGACTAGACGCAGGATATTGAGCGGCTTGCCCATGCGCCGCCGCCGTTTCCACCATGCAAGAACGCGCTTTCGCTCAACCTCCGCCATCTGCGGAGCGATTTGCCCAGCCTCGTTGGCGTAAGCGATGCCTTGCGCATCAAGCGCCAGCGGCAAGAGCCCGTCAAAATGCACCGCGTTGACTTGCAGGATGGAATCCTCGCGTCCGGGTTTCTCGACCCGGAATTCGGCCTGGTAGGTCGCGCGGAATAGCGCGCGCCAGTACTCTTCCGCGGTCCCGCGCGGCGGGCCGAGCGCGACCGCCAATCGGGCGGCACACTGCGCCGCGCCGCTAATGGCAGACACCGCCGCCGCCCGCGCATGCTCGTCGCGGCTCCACACCAGCGCGCTCGGCTGCACGAAGCGCGCCCAGATCGTCGTATCGAGCAATTCGCCTCGCGCCGCCTCAGCGAAGGTGCCCATCGCCATAGTTGCTATCTTAGCGCGCAGCACTTCACCCGCATGCTCCCACTCGCGATAGCTCACACGCGGCCAGATCCGTTCACGCTGCTCTCCTGGCAGCAGGACATAGTAGTCGAGCACGCCTTCAAGCGAGCCGGTGCGAAGGTTCGAACCGTAGAACAGCACCGCCGATGCCCCGCTTTCGTCCGCGAGCCGCGCGGCAAACTGGGTCACAGGTGGCTGGACCTCTGCGGAAAGCTGGCGGTCGATCCTGTCAGCGAGCGCTTGCATCAGGGCGCGACGAATTCGATCGCAGGGCCCGGTTCGACCAGATAGTCGCCTGCAGGGAAGGCTTCGCCGTCGAGAATGAATTGATCGCCCAGCTTCATCTCGAAACTCGGAATGCCAAGTTGATGCAATCCGCGTTCGGCCATGTTGTCCATCAGCCGCCCGGACAGGACGAGCGGCAATCGCAGCAGCGTCCGCCGCGTTGCCTGGTCGAGCAATGCCAGCCTCACTTCGCCTTTCGCATTGCCGAAGGGCCTGATTCCTGCGGGAAACCGTTCGAGCGTCGAGGCCAGCAGCAATTGGCGAAAGCGCGGATCGCCAAGGCCGCTATGCGCTGCCGCGTTGCGTTCCGGACCCAGGCGGATGTCCATTTCCGCCCCCTTCCTCCACGGATTGGCGCGGCTGCCGAGAATGGCCGAGAGAAGGCCCCACAGGGTCGTGACACCCACGGCCAGGCTGTTGAACGCCCCGAGCCGGTGTGCATCCTGCCCTTTCTGGATACCCAGAGTGAATGCGCCCGCACCCAGGATGAAACCGAGGAGCGCAGAATCACGATCTCCTTGCGGCGTGATCCGCAAGGGGCGGCGCAAGATGCGGCGCCCGCCGGTATAGGCATCGATCGCGTCCTGAAGCGACCAATCGGTTGGTGCATCAAGATCGACCGTCAGCGCATTGGTCTTGCCCTTGGGCAAAACTGCGACTGCCGGCCAATTGTCGCCGAAAACACCGGCCCCGGCGGTCAGCGCATCGCGCACCGTGCCGTCGCCGCCATTGATGACAAGCAGTTCAATCTCTCGCTGCCTGAAACGCTCGAGGGCGTCGGGAAGCTGGTCGAGATGTCCCGGCTGAGCGACAAAGACATGCGGCGCGGGATCGCTTGCCAGATCCTGCCCTTTGTTGCGGTGGCTGCGCGGATTGTAGATCACGCCCACCTTCGGCGGCGCACTGGCAAGCGAAGGGGCGCTTCCTGGCGCAGGCTGATGTTGCGGGCCGGGCATGGGCAGCGCCTTTACCCGTAAACCATGCCGCTTCACTAGGTTTTTTATCGACCCGTTCCCGCGCGCCTCCCGAAAGGGCAGTTTGGACATGCGGAGCGGTCCATTTCGCGCTAGAACGCCGCCATGCTCACTCAAGACCTGCTCGAATCCGCCCGCGGCCTGTCGCAAGAAATCGTAACACTGCGCCGGTCCATTCACGCCGAACCGGAACTGGGGCTCGAAACCCCCAAGACGCTGGCCAAGGTCCGCGCGGCGCTGGCCGACTTGCCGCTGACCTGGCGCGAGGGGCCATCATGCACCGGGGCGATCGCGACGCTTGAAGGAACGACGCCGGGACGAAGGGTGTTGTTGCGCGGCGACATGGACGCCTTGCCGATGGACGAGAAGACCGGGCTGGATTTCGCCTCGACCGTTCCCGGTAGGATGCACGCCTGCGGGCATGACACGCACACCGCCATGCTGGCAGGTGCGGCGCGGCTGCTTTGCGCCAGGCAGGCGGAAATTTCGGGCACGGTCGACTTCATGTTCCAGCCCGGCGAGGAAGGCTATCACGGTGCCCGGCACATGATCGATGATGGGCTGCTCGAACCGCAGGCCGATGCCGCCTTTGCTCTCCATATCATGCCTAACGCGCCCTTCGGCGTGATTGGCGGACGGGCCGGGCCACTGCTCGCTGCAGCCGACCAGTTCACCATCACCGTCAAGGGTCAGGGCGGCCATGCCTCCATGCCGCATGATTGCAGCGATCCTGTTCCGGCGGCAGCGGCAATTGTGAGCGCGATCCAGGCCATGGTGACCCGGCGGTTCAATGCAGCCAGCGCCGTGGTCGTGACCGTGACGCAAATCCATGCGGGCACTGCGCACAATGTCATCCCCGACGACGTAACCCTTGGCGGCACCATGCGCACGCTATCGCCGGAGCATCGCGAAAAGGTCCACGCACTGATCGCCGAATGCGCCTCTCTGACCGCGGCAGCGCATGGCGTGGAAGCCAGTTGCGAAATCGAGGAGGGTTTCCCCGTGACCATCTGCGATGAACGGGCGGTCGCGCTTGGCAAGTCGGTGGCGCAGGAAATTGGCGGAGCCGAAGGCTGGCGCGATCTTGCCGACCCGATCATGGGCGCGGAGGACTTTTCCTACGTGCTGGAGAAAGTGCCCGGCGCCATGTTTTTCCTTGGCGTAGCGAAGGAGGGCGAGGATTGGAGGCAATGCTGTGCGATCCACTCGCCGCGCATGCTTGTCGACGAGAACGCACTGCCGCGCGGCACCGCCATGCTGGCCGGTTGCGCGCTCAAGTTCTTGAACGAGGGCTGGAGCTAGGCCAGCCTTCGGCGCACCCGACAGGATTGTCCTCGCGCCTGAGGCGCTCGTTCGTCTCGGCTGTGCCTCGACTCCGAACGAGTTTCCCATCGTCATGATAAGCCAAGGGGGAAGCCCTCTCTCGAAGACTTCCCCCTTGGCGCACCCGACAGGATTCGAACCTGTGACCTCTGCCTTCGGAGGGCAGCGCTCTATCCAGCTGAGCTACGGGTGCGTGGCCCACTTTCGCGGGCCGAGGGCGCTTAGCAAAGCGCCCGCCGCGGGGCCACCTTAAAATGCAAGCTTGCAGGCCGAGCAGGCGCACCGTTTGCCGGTTAACCGCGATCCGCCATGAAGACGGGTGCACGGCTTAGCAATTTGGCAATCTCTGGCCGGCTATTGAGTAACCATCATGTCGGCAATCGAGAATCCCGATCAGTTTCGCTCTGCCCTCGAGGCAGGCAGCGATGCTGGGACATCGCTTGAAACGCTGGCAGGCAAATGGATCGCGCTGCACGAAACCGCCCAATCGATCACGCGAATGGCGGCGCTCGCGCCTGAGGAAATGAGCCCCGATCTGGCAGGGTTTCCTGCGCGCATGGCCGCCGCAAGCCAGGCTCGCCTCGCGCGTTCCATCGAATTGCTGGACGATATTGAAGCGATGCTGCAACCGGGGCTGGCCGCGCTCAAGGCGATCGAGGCCCGCGGGCAGGATACCACTGCACCCGCTCTGGCGCTGTGGCGCGAATATTACAACGCGCGCAAGGCGCTGTTACAGCTTTGCTCGTTGGCCGAGGAAGCCTGGCCTGCCGCCTGAACACTTGACGGCGTTCCCACTCTGTTCCAACCTGCCGCAATGGCAGACAGCATTACGACGCCGGGTGATTCTCTCCTCCAGGCAGAGCCGGGAACGGTTGACGCCGCAGCGGTCGCGCGCGGAATCGGGCGCTTGTTTGCGCGCAACGACATCTGGTGCCTTCCCGAAATGCCTCTGAGAAATGGCCGCCGGGCTGACCTGATGGGCGTCGACGCCAAGGGCCAGATCGTGATCGTCGAGATCAAGGTTGCCCGCTCCGACCTGTTGGGCGACGGCAAATGGCCCGACTATCTCGAATTCTGTGATCGCTTCTATTGGGGGCTTCCCCCGCATCTCGATCGCAGCCCGCTGGAGACCGAGGCTTATCGCCCCGATTGCTGCGGACTGGTGGTGGCGGATGGCTATGATGCGGAGATCCTGCGACCTGCTCCGCTCAGACCCCTCAATGCGGCTCGGCGAAAAACGGAAATGGAGCGGCTCGCGCGGGCGGCGCTGCGCCGACATGCCGGTCTGATCGATCCGCGCACTGCGGCAATGTTTCCGGGCGAATAGGACCGAAGGCGCCACTGTCGCGCGACCGGCGATTGCGGCATAAGTACTTTCATGCTGCCCGCCATGCTCCAAACCGCATTGGCCATGATCGCGATCGTCGCATTGCGCTATCTGGTGTCAAGCGGGCTGTTCGCCTTGCTGACGTCGCGGCTACGCCCCGGGCTCTATGCCGGATTGGGCAAACAGATCAGAGCGGAAATCGGTTGGTCGCTCCTGTCGGCCACGATCTATGGCCTCCCCGCCGGGATCATCCTGTGGGGCTGGCAGGAGAAAGGCTGGACGCAGATATATACGGATCCGGGCGAGTTTCCGGTCTGGTATCTTCCCCTTTCGCTGGCGATCTATCTGTTTGCGCATGACACCTGGTTCTATTGGACCCATCGGCTGATGCACGTCCCGCGCCTGTTCCGGCTGGCACATGGCGTGCACCATGACAGCCGCCCGCCCACCGCCTGGACGGCGATGAGCTTTCATCCGCTCGAAGCAGTGACAGGTGCGGTTGCAATTCCGCTGCTGGTGTTCCTGGTTCCGGTTCACCTGGGCATTCTGGGCCTGGTGCTGGCAATCATGACCGTGATGGGCGTCACCAATCATATGGGATGGGAGATGTTTCCCCGCTCGCTGGTCCATTCCCGGCTGGGGGGCTGGCTGATCACTGCGAGCCACCATGAGAAGCATCACGAAACCTACCGCTGCAATTACGGCCTCTATTTCCGCTTCTGGGACAGGCTGTGCGGCACCGATCGCGGCCTCTCGACACGGTTTGCACTCCAAAACACGCAATAATCCGGCAGCTTCGCCCCAATCGCCGCATGCGTGACGTCAATGCGCCGCGACAGACATTTTTCGACTTTTGCGGATGACTTAACAGTATGTTTACCATGGTGCGCCAGAACCCCCGATAAGTTCATTACGCAAGGGGCAAACAGGGCCATGGACACGCTTCGCGGCAATTTCGATTCTTCCGATGTAACGGATGATTCGCGCGACTATGACGTCACCGAAGACGAGAGCGTCCGTGATGTCCCCCCGGCCGCGATTGGCCAGGACGAACGGCGCATGCAGGTGCGGGCCTATAATTTCTGGGCCGGCATGCTCGACGATCGCAACTATCCTTCGATCGAGGAGCTCAATCCCGAGAATATCGAGGACTTCGGCCCATACAGCGTATTGCTCGACTTTTCGGTCGGTATTGACGATCCGGCAGTCCAGTTCCTTGGCAAGGAGCTGGCCAAGGAATGCGGCACCGAGGACGAAATCCGCAAGCTTTCGGACGTCCCGCCGCGTTCGCTGCTGAGCCGCATCACCGACCACTATATGCAGATCCTCGCCAACCAGGCGCCGATCGGCTTCGAAGCGGAATTCGTCAATCAGCGCGGCAACACCGTGCTCTATCGCGGTATCCTGCTGCCCTATTCGAGCGACGATGAAACGATTGATTTCATCTATGGCGTCATCAACTGGAAAGAGATGGCCGATGCGGTGGCCGCAGACGAGCTGTTGCTCGAAATCGACCAGGCTCTCGAACAGGACGAACAGAATGCCGACGAAGACCGGCGCGAATCCGATCCGGTAACCGATTGGGCGGACGGCCCCGTTGGTGAAGACGAATCTGACAATGTGATGCCTGAACTGGCCTCCGGCTTCGGCGATCAGGGCAATGTCTCTCCGCTCGATCTTTCGGAGCTCGACCTTTCCGATGACGACATCATCGGCAGCGACGAGGAGCTGCCCCAACCGGCATTTGGCGATTACTCGCTGGATGACGATTATGAGGACGAGGAAGAGGAAGAAGCCAATTACGACTTCGCCTCGCTGACCGACCACATCAAGGCACCGGTCAAGAAAGCGCCTGCGCTCGATCTGGAAGGCATGGAAGCCCAGGTCCATTATGAACCGGAGAGCTTCGGAACCAGCCAGGGTGACCTGGACGAAACGCCTTCGCAGCACGATATTCCCGTGGCTTACGAGCCCGAAAACCCGATCCCGGCCGAGGAAGATTACGCGAACGAACCGGCATACCAGCCGCATGTTCCCGCAACGCCGGACGTTTCCGTGCCTGAAGCGGCAGAGAACGATTCTTCAGTACCGGCTGCGCCCGAACCTGCCTTCGACGAGCCGGAGCATGATCCCGAACCCGAAGCGGTCGAGCCGGTCTCCGCAGCACCGGTCACGCCCGAACCGATGGTTCCCAATGTCCCGCCGCTGACGGCGCTTGCAAAAGAGCTGCCGGAAGGTGCCGGACTTTACGATTGCCTCGCCTCTGCCCGTGAGTTGGCGCTTGCCGCCCGTACGAGCGAGGACCGCAGCCGCAGCGCACTCTATGCAGCAGTTGGCCGCGCCTACGACTTCTCTCTCGCCGCCGAAGAAGCACCGGAAGAATATGAAGAACTGATCGAGGAGAACGGTCTGGCCGCGCAGGAACGCGCGCCGATGACGCCGGTCGTCAAGCTCGTCTTCGGTGCAGACTACGACAAGACGCGCCTGACCGAATATGCCGCCGTGCTGAGCCATGCGCACCGTGTCGGTATCGAACGCGGCAAGCTTTCCGATTTCCTGAGCGAGGCTGAGGGGGGGCTCAAGGGCGTAGTCCAGGCCGAACGCCGGTTGCGCAAGGAAGAGAGCGGCAAGACGGTCGAGCCGACCGATGCGGTGCGCTCGGCTCTAGCCAAGAAACTGCGCAAGATCGACGCTATCGGCCTGGACGAGCTCGACACCGAGGGTGCGGAATTCTCGCTGGTCATGGTCCGCCGGACCGAGGATGGCGAAATCGTCGTGCTTGGCGAAATCGACGACGACATCCCGCTGATCGAACGCGTTGGCCGCATTTTGGTCAAATAGCTACCGCGGGGTTGCAACCAATGATCGCAAAGGGCTGGGGGAAACCCCGGCCCTTTCCGTTTCGCCTGCCCATTCGCTTCCGCCAAACCCATTGCGCAACCAGGCGTCTCGCCCCACCTTCGCAATGAGAGTGATGGCGCAGACTTGAGCAAGAGGTATCGAAGCATGGTTTGGGCGCTGGCTGCAATCGTCGCGATGCTTGTTCTGGCAGCACTCGTCCTGAAACTGGCGATCGCGCGAAACGGTGCGGCAGTGCTCGACGGGATCGACCGGCTTGCAGGCGGCGGCGGAACCGCACCCGCCATCGAAACTCGCTATGGCGAGCATCAGGCACAGCGTCTCTACATCCACCGCGCCACTGGCATGAGTGCCGATGATCCGCAGCCAGTCCTGATCTTCTTTCATGGCGGAAGCTGGCGTAGCGGCGATCCGCGCTACTACGACTTTGTGGGCAGGGCCTTTACGGCGCGCGGCCTGACGGTGGTGAATGTCGGCTACCGGTTGGGCGAGGAAGGTCGCTTTCCGGCCATGCTGGAAGACGGGGCCGCGGCGATCCGCTGGGTGCATGGCAATATCGCGCGACACGGCGGCGATCCCGATCGCATTCACCTGATGGGGCATTCAGCGGGAGCATACAATGCGGTCATGCTGGCACTGGACCAGCAATGGCTGGCGCGCGAGGGGTTGCCCCCAGGCGCGATAAAGGGAGCTGTCGGCCTGGCCGGACCATATGATTTTCATCCCTTCGACACGGATGCGAGCAAAGCCGCGTTCGGCCATGCCGAGCAGCCTGAAACGACCCAGCCGGTAAACCACGCGCGCGCGGACGCACCGCCGCTCTTGCTGATCCACGGAGAGAAGGACGTGCTGGTAAAGCCGCGCAACAGCCGTGCTCTTGAACGTCGTATGGCAGAAGCGGGGGCCGCCGCGATTTCGCAGTTCCACCCCGAAATGGATCACTACGATCCGCTGGTCTCACTTGCGGCTCCCTGGCGCAGGAGGCGCAGTATTGACGAGCGGATCGCCGATTTTGTGCTGGGTCGCAAAGCTTCAGTTCCCGTTCAGGCCGAAACCCGCTAGGATTCCCCATATGCGCCTCCTAAGCCAGTGCCTTGCCGTCCTGCTCGCCCTTGCGCTGAGTACGGAGCCCGCCGCGGCGCAATCGATCTTGCGCGATGCGGAGACTGAGGCCCTGTTCCACGACATGGCCGCCCCACTGGTTGAAGCGGCAGGCCTCGAGCCGGACAATGTCGACGTCGTGCTCATCAACGATCCCTCGATCAACGCTTTCGTCGCCGGCGGCCAGGCGGTCTATATCCACAGCGGGTTGATCGATGCGGCAGATAACGCCGACGAAGTGCAGGGCGTGATCGCGCACGAATTGGGACATATCACCGGCGGTCACGTTATCCGTTACGGAGAAGGAGCGAGCGCCGCGACGAAGGTGAGCCTGCTGTCGATGCTGCTGGGAATCGGCGCCGCTCTTGCCGGCGGAGGCGATGCAGCGATGGGCGTCCTAATGGCAGGGCAGCGAGCCGCAATGGGCAAGTTCCTCGCATTCAGCCGGGTGCAGGAATCGTCCGCCGACGCAGCCGGTGCGAGTTTTCTTTCCAAGGCCGGCATTTCGGGACGCGGATCGCTCAGCTTCTTCGGCAAGCTGCGCAACCAGGAGTTTCGTTACGGCTACAGCCAGGACGATGAAGCCGGGTTTACGCGGACCCACCCGCTTTCGGGAGACCGCATCGCCAGGCTGCGCGAAGTCTATGAACGGGACCCGGCATGGAACACGCCCGGCGATCCCGAGCTGCAGCGCCGCTTCCTGCGCGTGAAGGCCAAGCTGTTCGGTTATGTCGCAACGCCCGAACGAACGCTCAACGCCTATCCCGAAGGCGACACCAGCATTCCCGCGCGATATGCCCGCGCCTATGCGTTTCACAAGAACGCACTTATCGACAAGGCGCTGGGCGAAGCTGACTCCTTGCTCGCGGAAAGGCCCGACGATCCCTATTTCCTCGAGCTCAAGGGTCAGGTCCTGCTTGAATCCGGCAAGCCCAGGGAAGCACTGGCGCCGCTGCGCCGCGCAACGGAGCTGACCACGAACCAGCCCTTGATCGCTTCGATGTTCGGTCACGCGTTGATCGCGACCGAGGATGAGGCAAACTATCCGGAGGCGGAGCGCGTCCTGCGTGCGGCGGTGGCGCGCGACAGGCTCAATCCCTTCGCCTGGTATCAGCTTGGCGTGGTCTATGCCGCTCGCGGGGATATGCCGCGAGCGCGCCTGGCAAGTGCCGAACAGCAGGTCATGAACGGCAGCTATGCCGAGGCTCTGCGCAGCGCTCAGGCTGCCGAAGCCGGCCTGCCCGAAGGCACTCCCGACTGGATCCGGGCGCAGGACATATCCTTGCAAGCGCGCGCCGAGCTTGAACAGATGCGCGACAGAAACTGACTTTCAAACGGGGAATGACGATGAAATCCAACCTGCTTGGCGCAGCGCTCGCGCTGGTATTCGGCTTTCTCGGTGCCGCGATCTGGTCGTGGACGGGCCTGGCGGATGCCCGGACGAAGACCTACCTGCTGGAAAATCCGAAACTCCTGCAGCAGATGGCCGAAGCCTATCAGGAAGAGCAGACGCGGGAACGGTTGGCTGGGGTTTCCGGTGAGGTGACGAAAGCCTTCCCCGGAGCCATTCTGGGTAACCCAGATGGTTCCAAGGTGCTGGTCGAATTCACCGATTACAACTGTCCTTATTGCAGGCAGAGCATGTCCGATGTGCAGCAACTGATCGAATCCGACCCGGAAGTGAAAGTCGTGGTGCGCGAGTGGCCGATCTTCCAGGGCAGCGACCTTGCTTCGCGTATGGCGCTGGCTGCAGCCAAGCAAGGCAAATACGCCGCATTCCATGATGCAATGTTCGCTGCCGGACGCGCTACACCGGAAACGATCAAGCGGGCAGCGATCGACGCGGGGCTCGACCTGGATCAGGCGCGGGCTGACGGCGCATCGCAAGAGGTCGAGCTTGAGTTGGCACGCAATCATGCTCTGGCCCAGCAGCTCGGCTTCAGCGGCACGCCAAGCTGGGTAACGAGCACCCAGGCGTTCGAAGGGGCTGTTGGTTTTGCTGCGCTCAAGGCGGCACTGGATCCGGACGAAAGCTGATCCGATGTTGCGCGGCGCGTTGATCGGCCTGGCGCTTCTGACGGGCACGGCGAGTCCCGCAGCAGCTGAGCCATCTGCACCCGAATCTGTTAAATTTTCCCGCGAACTCAAGGCCTTTCAGTCGAGGGAGGCCCGCCTCTTCGCGATCGGGTGGCGGCTCGCAAGGGCCAATGCCCGCTATTGCGACGACACCGAATATTCCAGCGGCCTGCTGTTGCAGGATGTAGCGAGCTATGGCGAACCTGCCCTTGTCCGCGCTGCGCTGGGGCTCTCTGGCGACTTCGGCGTACAGGCCGTTGCGCCTGCCTCACCTGCCGAGGAGGGAGGCCTGGCGGTCAACGATACGGTCTTGTCCGTCGATGGCGTTGAACTTGACGAAGCACCGCTCGATCCAAAACGTCCGTGGGCAAGGCTGGCCGATATCGAGAAGGATATCGCTGCAAGTCATCGCCAGGACGGCAAGATCACTCTGAAATGGCGCAAGCCGGGTGGAGCAGAGCAAACTCATTCCGTCGCGGGAATCCAAGTCTGTTCCTCGCGCTTCGAGCTGGCGACCAGGGGCAAGCGCGCTCTGGCCGATGGCACGCGCGTCCGCTTCGGGGCGGCATTTCCCGCCTTCGCCTATGCCGAAGACGAGCTGGCGGCGGCGATCGCACATGAGCTGGCGCACAATTTGCTGCGCCACCGCGCGTGGCTCGATACGCATGGCCGCAAACAGTCGAGCGTTCGCTTGACCGAGCGCGAAGCGGACCGGCTGATGCCGTGGCTATTGGCCAATGCCGGATACGATCCGCAAGCATCGCTCCGCTTCATGGAGCGCTGGGGCCCCGATCATTCGGGAGGGATCTTCCGCAAGCGCACCCATGAAGGGTGGGACGAGCGTGCGGAAGCGATCGCAGCCGAGTTGGAAGGAATGCAGCAGTTTATCGAACCGGACGGCTCAGCCGACTGGCGCGCGCATTTCACCCGCGAGACGGGACCAGATACCGGTAGCTGAGCGTCAGTCCTCCAGCGCCGCCGCATACATCGAATTGATCGGACGTGACATTACGCGCCGGACCATCGGCTCGAAGAATTCGAGCGGCTCACTGTCGTAATCCGGATCGAACGCCGACTGGTCGTATTTCTCGCAGAACTCCGCGCAGGCATCGAAATAGGGATTGCCTCGGAACTGCTCACGCGATTCCTTGTCCATGCCGAGATAGTGGAAATAATAATAACCCTGGAAATGGCCGTGGTGCTGGCAGATCCAGTGAAGTTCCTCCGACACGAAGGGCTTGATGATCGCGGCTGCTACTTCCGGGTGGTTATAGCTGCCCAGCGTATCGCCGATATCGTGGAGCAGCGCCATCACGACATATTGCTCGTCGCGCCCGTCGCGATGCGCACGGGTCGCGGTTTGCAGCGAATGTTCCAGCCGGCACACCGGGAAGCCTCCGAAATCCCCTTCAAGCAGCTTCAGATGCTCGAGAACGCGATCCGGCAGGTTCCTGGCGAATGCGCCGAATTCCCTGGCGATGATCGCCCAGTCTTCCGCCGTCCCTTCGGTCATCGCCTTGAAGCTGGCGCGCGGCGCGGCCTTTTCCAGTGTGTCAGCAGTCACTATCTTTGTCTCCTCTCCTCGACCAGCAGTGTAGCGCACACGGCGGGAGTCGCCAAAACAAACTGCCAAACGGGTTGCAAATGGGCTAAAGCGAAACTTCATGGCGATGTTGCCGATCAGACCGACGCCGTTCTTTGCAAACAAGAACCGGGCCTTCTGGAACCTCCAGTTTGCCGGCTGGGGCGGAGCTTTCCTGCTGCGCTCCATGTCAGCGATGGCGAACAGCCAGTCGCTCGACCTGCTGGCGGTCATCCTGGTCACCACAATCACGGGCTTTTCGATCAGCCTCATCCTCTCGGTGATCTATCGTCAGCTCATCAGCAAGCAGCCGCTTGTCACCTGGACCTCTGCGGTCCTTGTGCTGCTGGGTGCGGTGGTCATCCATGCCTCGATCGACGCCTGGGTGCAGGGCATCTATTACGCGGGAATCCGGGAGACGACCTTTGCCCAGCGTTTTATTGGCCTGAGCTATATTCCGCTCACGCTGCTGGGCGGCTGGAGCGCGCTCTATTTCGCGATCAATTACTTTCTCACGCTGGAACAGCAGGCAGATCGCCTCGAACGACTGGAAGCACAGGCCACCAGTGCTCAGCTCGCCATGCTGCGCTATCAACTCAACCCGCATTTCCTGTTCAACACGCTCAACTCGATCAGCACCCTCGTGCTGCTCAAGCAGACCGAACCCGCCAACGCCATGCTGACCCGGCTCAGCTCTTTCCTGCGGCACACGCTGGTGGTGGAGCCGGGCAGCCAGGTCACGCTGGCGCAGGAGGTCGAAACTCTCCAGCTCTATCTCGGGATCGAGCGGATGCGGTTCGAGGACCGGCTGCGCACCGAATTCGAGATCGAAGATCGTGCGCTGGACGCCAGCCTGCCTTCCATGCTGCTTCAACCGCTGATCGAAAATGCCATCAAATACGCCGTCTCTCCGCAAGAGGAGGGTGCCAAGATCTCTCTCTCGGCCCGTGTCGTGGGCGATCGCCTGCGTATCAGTGTCGAGGACACCGGGCCTGGCTTCCCGGAGTCCGTCGAAGAGGACCTGCGAAGCCTGGCGGATAGCTCTGCCGGCAAACTTACGTCCACGGGTGTCGGCCTGGCCAATATTCGCAATCGCCTGGCGCAGGCCTATGGCACCGATCACCGCTTTGAAACCCGCTCGGAACCGGGCGGCGGCTTCAGCGTACTGATCGAAATTCCCTACCAGGCAGCAGACGAGGAAGCTGCCCGGTCAACAGAATCCGAACAACGGATCGATCCCCCTGAAACTGCGGCCATTATCCCCCTCAATCCCGGCCGCGCCATTGGAAGTAACGCATGACTATCAGAACCATTCTTGTTGATGACGAGAAGCTGGCCATTCAGGGCCTGCAGCTCCGCCTCGAGGCATTCGACGATGTCGAAGTGATCGACACCTGTTCGAACGGGCGCGAAGCGATCCGCAAGATCAAGACTCAGAAACCCGACCTTGTTTTCCTCGATATCCAGATGCCCGGGTTTGACGGATTCTCCGTGGTGAAAGGCATCATGGAGATCGAACCTCCGCTGATCGTATTTGTCACCGCCTATGCGGAACATGCGATCCGGGCGTTCGAAGCCAATGCCGTCAATTATCTGATGAAGCCCGTCGATGAAGACAGGCTGGCCGACACGGTAGAGCGCGTGCGCATACGCCTGGCCGAGAAGAAAGGCGCCGAAGAGGCCGACAAGCTGCTCGGTGTGCTGAGCGAAGTTGCGCCCGACAAGGCGGAAGAGTTCGCCGACAGCGAAAGCGAATCGAGCGAACGTTTCGAAAGGCTCATCAATGTGAAGGATCGCGGGCAGATATTCCGTGTCGAAGTCGATTCGATTGAGCATATCGAGGCGGCAGGCGACTATATGTGCATCTACACCGGCGACAATTCGCTGATCCTGCGCGAAACGATGAAGGATCTCGAACGGCGGCTCGACCCGCGCAAGTTCCAGCGCGTCCACCGCTCAACCATCGTCAATCTCAACCAGGTCCGGCAGGTCAAACCGCACACCAATGGCGAATGCTTCCTCGTGCTGGATAGCGGCGCGGAGGTGAAGGTTTCGCGGTCCTACAGGGATGTTGTCGCACGCTTCGTGCATTAGGCACCGCTTCCAATTCCGTTCGTGCTGAGCTTGTCGAAGTACCGCTTTTTCTTCTAGCGCATGTCTCGAAGTGAAGATCGGCCCTTCGACAAGCTCAGGGCGAACGGAGAATTGCATGACTTTCACCCTCCCCGGTTTCGACCTCGACGCATTTGTCCGCAGCACGCTGGCGGAAGACCTTGGCGAAGGGCTTCCCGGCGGCGGGCATGACGTCACTTCCGAAAGCGTGATCCCCGCCGATGCGCGCTTTTCGGGCGTGATGGACAGCCGCGATGCGATCATGGTTGCGGGCCTGCCGGTGGCAGAGGCTTTCTTCCGCGCGCTCGACCCTGATATGGAGATCGAGGTACTGGCGCAGGAAGGTGCTGCGGTAGAACCGGGCACAGATCTGATGCGCCTTACCGGCAATGCCCGCGCCATGCTGACCGCAGAGCGCGCCGCGCTCAACACGGTCCAGCACCTTTCGGGCATTGCGACCATGGTACGCGAATATGTCGACGCCATGGACAATCCAGATTGCACCCTGCTCGACACACGCAAGACCATCCCCGGCCTGCGCCACCTCGAGAAATATGCCGTGCGCATGGGTGGCGGCAGCAATCACCGCATGGGGCTGTGGGATGCGGCGATGATCAAGGACAATCACGTTCTGGTCGCGGGATCGGTCGGTGAAGCAGTGCGCCGCGCGGTCGAAGCCGGCGTGCAGGAAATCATCTGCGAAGTCGACCGGCTCGATCAGATCGAACCGGCGCTGGCGGCCGGAGCGACCCGGCTGCTGCTCGACAATATGGAGCCAGATACGCTGCGCGAGGCCGTGGCAATTGTCGACGGACGCGTCCCGACCGAAGCATCGGGCGGGATCAATCTCCAAACAATCAAAGCCAAGGGCGCAACCGGGGTCGATTATGTTTCGGTCGGACGATTGACCCAAAGCGCCCCCGCAGCCGATATCGGGCTGGACTTCACGGCGCTGTGACGAGGCTGTTTGTGCTCACGGCCAGTCGCAATGGCGACGGCCTCCGCGGGAACGGCCTTATGGTCGGCGGCCATTCGGTCTTGCGGGCCGTCTGGGTCGGCCCGATCTTGCTTGCACTCGCCCCTGTAGTCGCCCAGGCGCAATCCTATCAGTGCCGGATGCCACGCGCCATCGAGGCACCCTTTGCCGAGCGCAGCGGCCCCGTCAGGCAAGTGCCCGTCACCGGCTATACGCTGGCGCTGAGCTGGTCTCCCGAGTTCTGCAAGGGCCGCGAGACAAAGCGCGCCGACGCTCTGCAATGTTCAGGCCGCAATGGCCGCTTCGGCTTCGTGCTGCACGGGCTATGGCCAGAGAGCGGGCGGACCTGGCCGCAATGGTGCCCGACTCGCAATCGCCCAACCGGGATCGATATCGCGCGCCAGCTCTGCCTCACACCCTCGGCAAGGCTGGTAGCCCATCAATGGGCGAAGCATGGGGCCTGCATGGTCAAGCGCCCTGAGACCTATTTCAAGGTCAGCCGTATCCTGTGGAACTCGCTGCGCTGGCCCGACTACGATCGCATTTCGCGCCAGAAGGGCCTGACCGTGGGTGACATTCGCAAGGCCTTCCTCACCGCAAATCCCGGTTGGAAGGCAGAGGCGCTGGGCGTACATCTCGACGACAAGGGATGGCTCGAGGAGTTCAAGCTCTGTTACGGTCGGAACTTCATGCCGACCCGCTGCGACCGCGCGCGTTTCGGTGCGAAGGATGACGCGCCCGCAAAAATCTGGCGGGGGCTGTAGCGATGTCCAGAACTGGGTGGAAAGCGGGCATTGTGGAAGGCACCTGAAGTTTCAGTTTCTGACCTCAATCTCATGCGCTTTCTTGCAATCGCCCCAAAGCTGCACGTCTCCAAGGCTGTACTGAAGCGAGCCTGAGCGGGTGGAATCCCAGATGGCTAACGCCAATCGAGCATCGCGTTGTTGATCGAGCCAATTCAACAAACCACTACCGCCATATCCATCACTCGCTGATTGCGTGAACAATAGCCGCCCTTCGAGTTCTTCCGGATACTTTATCTCGATCACATCTCCGGTCTTTGGCCTGCGACCTTCTGGGGCTTGGAGATAGACTGTCATCGTTGGTGCAATCCGGTTGCCGACATCGTCAATTGGACTGCCGAACTGTTCCAATGGCAACATCTCGCAGACATCCGTCGCACCAAGATTTGCGAAGTTCTGCGCGTAGGTATGGTTTGACGCATCGTATGAAATGAAGCGCGGCGCGACATGCTGCCAGCCGAAAAACCCTATTGCACCAGTTGTTACTGCGACTGCCACCGTCCACGCAAATATTCTGCCTCTAATAGGACTATCGGACATGGATGAATTCTCAGACTGATTGCCCTATATGTCAACGTCCGCTTTTGGGCCGTGAGCGGACGTTCCTGTTTCTAGCGCCGCGCCTTGAAAAATCTGCGCAGCAGCTCACCTGCTTCATCTTCCCCCATGCCCGAATAGACCTCGGGCCGGTGCAGGCATTGCGCCTGTTCGAACACGCGCGCTCCATGTTCTACCGCCCCGCCCTTGGGATCGGGTGCCGCGTAATAGAGCCGTGCGATTCGCGCATGGCTGATAGCGCCCGCGCACATCGCACAAGGCTCGAGCGTCACATAGAGGTCGCAATCGGTCAGCCGGTCTTGCCCTAGCAATTCCGCTGCCATCCGCAGCGCGCGAATCTCCGCATGGCCAGTGGGATCGGGCGGATTGCGCGTGCGATTCGCCGCCACCGCGACAATCTCTTCCCCGCGCGCAACCACCGCGCCAATCGGCACCTCTCCCTCGCGCGCTGCATCGCCTGCCACTTCAAGTGCACGCTGCATCGCTTGCGGGATCGGCCATCTGGCTCCTTGGCGTGTCATAAGCCGCCCGCTAGCCGGTGGCGGCGTGTGCCGCAACTCGCTTGACGATTCGCACTTGCCCCGCTAAGCGCGCCGCTTTCCGGGAAAACCCGAAACTTGAGGGGCCTTCGATCCGTATCGTGGCCCGCAACAGTAACGAACGAGAGATACCATGTCGCGCATCTGCGAACTGACCGGCAAGGGCCGCCAGGTTGGCCACAATGTGAGCCACGCCAACAACAAGACCAAGCGGGTGTTCCTGCCGAACCTGCAGAACGTCACGCTGCTCAGCGAAAAGCTCGATCGCAGCTTCAAGTTCCGCGTTTCGACGCAGGGCCTGCGTTCGGTCGAACATGTCGGCGGCCTCGACAATTGGCTGCTCAAGACCAAGGACGAAAAGCTTTCGGCCAACGCGCTGAAGGTGAAGCGTGAGCTGAAGAAGGCGCAAGAAGCGGCCTGATTGCTCGCCCGCAAGGGCTGCGCTGTTCGAATTGCAAGGCGCGCGGGGCAACCTGCGCGTTTTTTGCGTTCAGCCTCCGGGCGGGCGTTTGGCGGCTGGTGGCTGCGGCGCCCAGTGCAAACGATAGAGCAGGGTGCGCTGCAAGGCCGCACCATTGTCATCGCTGATCATCCATAGCGTATAGGAACCGTCACGGCGTGGCACGGCGGTAAGCCCTTCGAAATTGTCGCTGGGCATGGGCTCTTCAATTGTCGCAATTACCTGGCCCTGCCATTCCTTGCCCCGCTCGATCTGCGCAGGATCTGCCAGTGCGATCTTGGCCGAGAAGCGCGGCGGTATCACGCCTTCGATCTTGCGCATCAGGATCAGAACGCGGCCATCGCGCAACGGGGCAATATCGGTCGCGCTAAAGCCTTCAGGTGCAGAGAATCCAAATTGGAGCGGCTCGCCATCCTCGACCGGATCGCGATCGAACAGCAGGGCCGGCTTGCCTCCACCGAACCAGTCTTCGGAACCTTCACCGATCACCAGGAAGCGCCCATCGGGCAGCCGCGCCATGGCTTCAGGTCCGCTATTGTTCCACCAGCCGCGCATCGATTCGGGTTTGGCGCGCTTCGGCTTAGCCATGGCAAGCCCGCTGCGCTCGATCGTGTTGGTGCCCTCATATCCGATCCAGATATGCCGGCTCGCGGGATCATATGTGACCGATTCAGCATCGACTTGCCGCTTGTCGCCCATCTTGACGCGCGCAAGATCGCCGAAGCGCGGCAGGCGGTCGTTCCCCGGAGGGGCGAAGCGGAGCCAGTGGCCCATATCGCTTATGGCCAGAAGATCGTCGGGTGCGATCGCGGCGATCCCTGAATAGCCGTGGAACCTGGTGTTGGGGCTTGTGAGGTGCCACACGCCTTCAACTGAAAGCTGACCGGCAGTGCCGCGTCCCGCATCCAGGTCTTCGGCGTGAAGCAGCGGGCGCAAATCATCTGCCTTTGGGGCATCGCGCAACCAGGTACCAGGAGCGAGCCCGAGCGCGACCACCGCAATGACAATCAGCCTTCGCATCGTGCCCCAGCCCTTGCCCCGCCGACTGGACCGTTCAACCCATCGGGCCGGTGAACAGCAGCGGATCAAGCCGCGCGTCGCGCCATTTCAGGCTCCAGTGGAGATGCGGCCCCGTCGCGCGTCCGCTCATGCCCACAGTACCCAGCCGCTGGCCCTGCTTAACCTTCTGTCCCAGCTGCACATTGATCGTCGCGCAATGAAGGAAGGCGCTGTTGAGCCCCTGGCCGTGATCGATGATGATGAGATGGCCTTCGAGTGAGAAGGGCACTTTCGCCGCGAGCACAACCACGCCATCGGCCGGCGACACGAACGGCGTGCCCGCGCCCGGCGCGATGTCGAGCCCGGTGTGATAGCTTCCCGGTTTGCCCTGATAGATACGCTGCGATCCGAAGCGGCCCGAAATGCGGCCCTTCACCGGCCAGACAAATTCCTGTTTCCAGCCGTCGACCTGCGAATCCTTCGCGCGCGCCGCCCAGATCTGCTCCAGTTCGGGCTTGCGGCGCTTGAGAAAGGCCTCGCTCGACTTGCCGGGCCGCAATGGCGCGTTGATACGTTCCAGCTTCCATGCGCGCGGGGCGATCGCCAGCGATTGGCGGATGGTCCTGCCATCCTTCAGCCGGGCAACAAGTTCCAATTCTGCAGGCGCATCGCGATCGAAGGCGGCGAAGAAGCGCCCATCCACTGCAAGCGCAAGCTTCTGCTCCCCGAGGCTGGCCGAAACCGTGCCTTCAGGAACCAGGCCGCGAATCCAGCCGCCTTGCTCTTGCTCGCCATGCCACAGGAAACGCCCGGCATTTGCGGCAGGCTTGGCGGAACGAGGATGCGACTCGGCATTCGCCCCTTCGGCCAGCAATGTGCCCGGCACGAGATTGGAGAGGAGAAGGAGCGCGGCAAAAGCGCCAGGAAGGCCTGCCAGCGTCATGCTTCCGAGGTCAGTCGCCTGGTTGCTGCCTCGGCCGTGGCATAAGCCTCCTGATGCTCGGCGCTCCAATAGCGCAATTCCTCAAGCGGGATCGCTTCGCCGGTGACGGCGCAATAGACATGCTGGCCCGGCCGGAGCACGCGAAAGCCGTTGGGTCCGTATTGGAGCTTCGCCCCATCGTCGCTGGATGACATCAACATGACCCTGCCTTTAGCAAGTCGAGGCTGGACCGACAATTAACCGAATAGATCGTCCTGCGCAGGCGAACCGCCCGACGTCTTCTTTCGCTTTGCAGGCTTCTTGACTGGGGGAGCTGAAGCACCGCCGGTTTGCGTCACGTCCAGCGAGCCATCGGCGAATTGCAGGCTCAGCTCGTCGATCTTCGCGGCGGCGGCTTTGCTGGTGAGCGCGACGCCATCACGGCTGCGGACGATGGCATAGCCGCGTTCAAGCGGCTTCTCTGGATGGAACTGACTGGCAAGGCGCGCAAGCGCCGCCAGCGATTCGCGCTTCTGGTCCAGCGGACGGGTGACCAAGGCTGGAGTGAGGCGCGCAGTTTCCAGCCGCCGCCTGCCATCCTGCAGTCCGCGTTCAAGCACGCGTGGTGACAGGCGCGAGGATATTCCGGCAAGCTGCTCACGCCCACGCCCGGCCCGGTCCATCAGCGCGCGACGCAGGCGCTCGCCCAGTTCGTCGAGCCGCTGCGCTTGCGGCTGAAGCAATTGTTCGGGCCGAGGCATCCGGCGAGTGCGCGCTTCCAGCCGTTCGCGCCCCAATTCGACCGGTCGCAGTGCCGCCTGCGACTGGCGATTGGCAAAATCGGCCAGGGTAGCGAGCAGATCCGCACGCACTGGCACCGCCATTTCGGCAGCAGCGGTCGGTGTCGGCGCGCGCCTGTCGGCCACGTAGTCTGCCAGCGTTGTGTCGGTTTCGTGGCCGACTGCCGATATAACCGGAATGGTACATTCTGCGATGGCGCGGACCACCGCCTCTTCATTGAAGCCCCACAGATCCTCAATCGACCCGCCGCCGCGCGCAACGATCAGAAGATCGGGCCGGGGCAGCGTGTCTTCTGCCGAAAGGGCTGAAAAGCCACGGATGGCTTGCGCTACCTGCTCTGCCGAGCCTTGCCCTTGCACCAGCACGGGCCAGACCAACACATGGCTTGGGAAGCGGTCGGCAAGGCGGTGAAGGATATCACGGATAACCGATCCGGTTGGTGATGTGACCACCCCGATCACACGCGGAAGGAACGGCAGGGGGCGCTTGCGTTCGCGCGCGAACAGGCCCTCCGCCTCCAGCCGCTTGCGCGTTTTCTCGAGCAATGCCAGCAGCGCGCCCTCGCCTGCTATTTCGAGGCTGTCGATCACGATCTGGTATTTGGAACGGCCCGGATAGGTGGTGAGCTTGCCGCTGGCAATCACTTCCAGCCCGTCTTCGGGCGCGAAGGGCAGGCGCGAAGCATTGCCGCGCCACATCACCGCGTCGATCACCGCTTTCTCGTCCTTGAGCGCGCAATAAAGGTGGCCCGATGCCGCCCGTTTGACCCCGGAAAGCTCGCCGCGCAGGCGCACGAAGCCGAAGCGGTCCTCTACCGTCCGCTTGAGCATCGCGGAAATCTCGGTGATCGAATAGGGCTCGGCGTTGTCGCCTCTGCCCGAGCGCGCTACCAGCCCCCCGGAATCACCAGTGCCATTTCCATCATCAGGCGGGGAAGCAGCCATGAATATCCTTCTTCTGGGCTCGGGCGGACGCGAACATGCGCTAGCGTGGAAGCTGGCGCAATCCCGCTTGCTGGCCGCAGACGGGGACAAGTTCTTCGCCAGTCCGGGCAATCCGGGCATCGCCGAACATGCCGAATGCGTGGCGCTGGACATTGGCGATCACAAGGCAGTGGCAGCGTTTTGCGCCGAGAATGCGATCGGTCTGGTCGTAGTCGGGCCAGAAGCGCCGCTGGTCGATGGTCTCGCCGACAGCCTGCGGAGCGATGGGATCGCCGTATTCGGCCCATCCAAAGCGGCGGCGCAGCTTGAAGGCAGCAAGGGCTTCACCAAGGATTTGTGCGAGCGCGCCAATATCCCCACCGCGGGTTATGTCCGCACTCCTTCGCTCGATCAGGCGTTGGCGGCGCTCGACCGTTTTGCCGCACCCTATGTGCTGAAGGCCGACGGCCTGGCCGCAGGCAAGGGAGTGGTGATCGCCGAGACGCGCGAAGCGGCGGAGGAGGCGCTGACCGACATGTTCGGCGGGGCCTTTGGAGAAGCGGGCGCCGAAGTCGTGATCGAAGAGTTCCTGACAGGCGAGGAAGCGAGCTTCTTCGCCCTGACCGATGGCACCGCAATCCTTCCCTTCGGCAGCGCGCAGGATCACAAGCGCGTGGGCGAAGGCGATACCGGCCCCAACACTGGCGGCATGGGTGCCTATTCTCCCGCACCTGTCCTAAGCGAAGAACTGCAGGCGCGCGCCATGCGCGAGATCATCGAGCCGACGGTCGCCACCATGCGCGCGGAGGGCATGCCCTATTCGGGCGTGCTTTATGCCGGGCTGATGCTGACTGAATGCGGCCCGCAACTGATCGAATACAATTGCCGCTTCGGCGATCCCGAATGCCAGGTGCTGATGAGCCGGCTGGAGAGCGATCTGGGCGAGATCATGCTGGCCTGTGCCAAAGGTCGCCTGGCCGAATGCGAAGCCCGCTTTGCCGACGAGACAGCCCTCACCGTGGTGATGGCAGCAAAGGGCTATCCTTCCACGCCGGAAAAGGGCGGCGCGATCGATCTCGATTCCGCCGAAGCGAACGGTGCCAAGGTCTTCCATGCAGGTACTGCGCTGAAAGAAGGCAAGCTGGTCGCCAATGGCGGACGCGTGCTCAACGTCACAGCGCGTGGCGCCAATGTGACCGAGGCGCAAGCCGCCGCCTATGCCGCAGTCGATGCGATTGCCTTCCCGAGCGGATTCTATCGCCGCGACATCGGCTGGCGCGAAGTCGCGCGGGAAGGCGAGCAGGAAAGCCCAGCCTGATCGCTCAGAAACCGCTCGCGGCGATCCTGTCGATCAGGTAGAAATTGCGAGACAAGGGAGACATCAATGCGCCGTATATTCCTGATCGCAGCGCTTTCGCTGTCCAGCGCGGCCTGCACCTATGCCGGCGCCGAGACTGAAGCCGCCAGCACCGCGCCTGCGGCCAATCATGACACGCTCGCCTTCGTGCAGGCAGCATGCGGCGATTGCCACGCGGTGGAGGGGCTAGCGCTCTCTCCCAATCCCGAAGCGCCGCGTTGGGTCGATATTGCCAACCGCGAAGGTCTGAACGAGGATACGCTCGCCAACTGGCTCAGAGATGCGCACAACTATCCCGAAGTTATGGATTTCGACCTCGACGGGGATCAGGTCGATATGATCGCGGAATATCTGCTGACGCTGCAAAGCCCGGATTACAAGCGCCTGCCGGACTGATTTGCGAACGCCCGGCCTGCGGCGAGCAATTAGCCGAGCTTCTTCTCCATCAGCGCCTTGAGATCGACTTCGGTGCGCGCACCATAATGCGAGATGATTTCGCAGGCGGCGATGGCACCACGCTTGAGGCATGTCTCCAGCGGTTCGCCTTTCACATGCCCGTAAAGGAAGCCCGCAGCAAAGAGATCGCCTGCGCCAGTCGTATCGACCACTTCATCGATCGGTTCGGCTGCGACCTCTGCCCGTTCGCCATTGCGCGTTGCAATCGCTCCATCGGCGCTGCGGGTTACCACCAGCGTCGGGATCTTGTCCTTGATCGCGGCGATGCCGGCTTCCATGTCATCTTCGCCCGTCAATGCCGCCAGCTCGAGATGGTTGGCGAAGAGGATATCGATCAACCCATCGTCGATCAGCGCGCGGAAATCGTCTCCATGACGATCGATCACGAAGACTTCGCTTAGCGTGAACGCGACTTCGCGGCCCGCATCGCGCGCGGTTTCGATTGCCCGGCGCATGGCCGCGCGCGGCTCTTCCGGATCCCACAGATAGCCTTCGAGATAGAGCACGCGGGCACCGCCGATGGCTTCTTCATTGAGAGCATCGGCCGGCAGGAACTGGCTCGCCCCAAGGAAGGTGTTCATGGTCCGCTGCGCATCGGGCGTGACGAAGATCAGGCAGCGCGCAGTCGAAGGTGCGCCGGCGCGCGGGGGCGTGTCGAAATCAATCCCCACGGCGTGGATATCATGCGCGAAGACCTCGCCCAGCTGATCCTGCGCCACCTGGCCGATGAAGGCGCATTGCGCACCGAGTGCCGAAAGCCCGGCCAGCGTATTCGCCGCCGATCCGCCAGAAATCTCGCGCGCGGGGCCCATCGCATCGTAGAGTTCCCTTGCGCGAACATCGTCAACCAGAGTCATGCCACCACGGTTGAGTTGCAGCTCTTCGATCAACTCGTCGCTTGCCGGGGCCATCACATCGACGATGGCATTGCCGATCGCGATCACATCATAACGGGGTTCGGTCACATGAATTCCTGTTGCAGAGCAAAAAAGACGAGTGAGCGCCTAGCCGCTCGAATGCGCAGCGCCAAGTGCATATGGCGCGAAAGCGTTGACTTGCCGCCGCGCTGCATCGAAATGCAGGCGTGACGATGAGTGCTGTAATCACCTCCCTGTTGAAGGCTTTCGGCCAGCTTGGCGATCCCGCAGTGTTGCGTATCCTGGCGAAGAGCATGGCGATTACGCTGGCGATCTTCGCCATCGGTGGCAGCGCAACGCTTTATGCGCTCTATCATGCGCTGATCGCCTGGGGAGTAGGTTTCAGCGCCGAACTCAGCTCGATCGCAGCCCTGATCTTCACGCTGACTGCCGGTTGGTTCCTGTTCCGCATCGTCGCTATCGCCGTATTGCAGTTCTTTGCCGATGAAGTGGTCCTGGCGGTCGAGCGAAAGCACTATCCGGTCGAAGCGCAACAGGCCCGCGCACTGCCCTTTCGCGAGGACTTGTCCAACAGTCTGCGCGGGATTGTCCGCACTCTGCTGGTCAATCTGGTGGCGCTGCCGGTGGCGTTGATTTTGCTGTTCACTGCAATCGGACCGGCGGTGGTATTCTTTCTGGCCAACGCCATCTTGCTGGGTCGTGAGTTAACCGATATGGCATGGTTGAGGCATCAATTTGAACCTGAAACGGGAAGTCCGGTCAGCCCGGCGCAACGCTTTGCATTGGGCGCGGCGGTCGCGGGATTGATGGTGATTCCTTTCCTCAATCTTCTCGCCCCTATCCTCGGCGCGGCCGCTGGCACGCACCTCCTTCACACATGCCGAAAAGCCAATGCGAAATAGATCCCTAGCCCTCACCGCCTGCCTGCTGCTGGGCGCCTGCGCCGCAGTCCCGCAAGCCTCGCCACAAACGGGGTCGCGCCCGGCGCAGACCAGCGTCCCGGCACCCATGCGGCCCCCACCGCAGGTGGTTCCCGCCCCGCCCAGCAATCAGTTCCGTCCGCCTCAAGTGATGCGGCTGCCCGGCCTCGATCAGGTGATCGGGTCAAGCGCGAGTGAGCTCGAGCGCAAATTCGGCAAGGCGCAGCTCGACGTGACGGAAGGCGATGCGCGCAAACTGCAGTTCAGCGACACCCCCTGCGTGCTCGATATCTATCTCTATCCCTTGCGCCCCGGCGCAGTGCCGAGCGCTACGCATGTCGAAGCGCGCCGAGCCAGCGACGGGCGAGCGGTCGATCGGGCAGCCTGCGTCAGGGCATTGTCCCGCAAATAGCGCCGCTCACAGGCAAATCCCGGCCTGGTAACCTGAATTTAAGGCTGTTGCTTCAAGCAGGTCCCTGAAAAGAAGGGGGCTCCGACGTGTCATGAGCTATCAATTCGATGAATTGGCCAAACAGGTCGCCGAAGACGGGCAGATTACGCCGTCCGAACTGCAATCGCTGCGCCAGCTGGGCTGGGGCGACGGCAAGATCTACCGCGAGGAAGCCGAAGCTATCTTCGCGATCAACCGTTCAATCCAGCATCCGACCGCCGAGTGGGTCGATTTCTTTGTCGAAGCGATTGGCGAATTCGTGCTCAACGGCAGCGAGCCGCGCAATATGTGCAGCGAGGACGAAGCCAAATGGCTGATCCAGTCGCTCGATCAGGATGGCAAGCTCGAGAGTATGGGCGAGCTGGAATTGCTGGTTCGCGTGGTCGAGCGCGCTCAGAACGTCCCCGACTTGCTCAAGAACTACGCCTTGCGCCAGGTCGAACAGGCCGTCCTGACCGGAACCGGCCCGACGCGTCACGGCGGCGATCTGTCCGCTACGCATATCAGCGCTGCCGAATGCCGGATTCTGCGCCGCCTCATTTTCGCCAGCGGAGGATATGGCCCGGCGGCAGTCAGCCGCTATGACGCCGAAATGCTGTTCCGCCTCAAGGACGAGACGCTGCAGGAAGAGAACGCACCGCAGTGGGACGATCTGTTCGTCGACGGCGTGGCGAACTTCCTCAAGGGCTTCCAGCTGAAAAACGCGCAGCTCAGCCATGAACGCGTGAAGGAGCTGGAAGGCTTCATTGCCGACAACAGCCCCAGCGTGGGCCGATTCTTCGGCGCCATGGCGCGCGAAATGCCGAATGTGCGGAACCATTTCGGCCAGATCTTCGGCAAGAACGAAAGCGGCACTCGCTATATCGAAGCCGAAGCGGCCGGAAACCTTGTCGACGATTTCGAGCAGGAATGGCTGGAGAAGATGATCGACGCCGATGGCCAGGTCGACGATCTGGAACGCGCGCTGCTCAGCCGGATCATCGAAGAGGGCTGACACCTGAAGCTATGAGGCTGATTTCCGTCAGCTTCGAACGAATATATGCGGATGCGAGAACCGGCGCGCAGCGTGCTTCAACGCATGTGAGCACCGGAAGCGCAGCAGCGGTGCATTTGCAGCCGAAGCCAGCGCAATTCAGACCATGAAGGACTCGCCGCAGCCACAGGCGCCCTTCGCGTTGGGGTTCTCGAACACGAAACCGGCGGTGAAATCGTCCTCGGCCCAGTCCATTACGCTGCCGACGAGATAGAGCACGCTCGCACCGTCGATATAGAAGGTGCCGCCGGGCGTTTCGATCTTCTCGTCGAACCCGGCTTCCTCGGTGACGTAATCGACCGAATAGGCAAGGCCCGAACAGCCGCGACGCGGGGTCGAGAGCTTGACGCCGATCGCGCCCTCCGGCGCCTTGCTCATCAATTCCGCAATGCGCGCTTCGGCCGCCGGGGTAAGCGTGACGGCGGCGGGGATTTCGCGTGTCTTGCTCATAGCATTCCCAGCTCCAGCCGCGCTTCGTCGGTCATCTTTTCAGGACCCCAGGGCGGATCCCATACCAGATTGACTTCGGCATCGCGCACGCCGGGCACGCTGGCAGCGCGCAACTCGACTTCGCCGGGCATGCTCTCCGCCACGGGGCAATGCGGCGTGGTAAGCGTCATGGTGATGATCGCATCGCTTTCATCGTTGATCTCGACTCCATAGATCAGGCCGAGGTCATAGATATTGACCGGGATTTCCGGATCGTAGATTTCCTTGAGCGCGGAGATCACGTTTTCGTAGAGTTCACCGCCAGGCTCGCCCGCGCCAATGCCCTCAGGCTTCTGCTGCAGAAATCCTTCGAGATAATCGCGCTTGCGCTCCAGCTTTTCAGCTGCGGATTCGCCGGGATCGACGGCGTCCTCCACTCGCGCGCGCGGCGGCTTGGCAGCACCGCTCACAACCTCCGCATTGGGAGGCGGTGCGGCCACGAAGTCCTTCTCGCTCCTCTGCTCGTTCATCCGAAAATCCTCTTGGTCCTTTCAATGCCGCGGATCAGCGCGGCAACATCGCTTTCGCCGGAATACAGGCCGAAGCTGGCGCGCGCCGTGGCCGGCACGCCCAGATGATCCATCAGCGGCTGCGCACAGTGATGCCCGGCGCGGATCGCAACGCCTTCCTCGTCCAATATGGTGCCGAGATCGTGCGGGTGAATGCCGTCGATCGCAAAGCTGACGATCCCCGCACTATCGGCCGGGCCGAACAGCGTGACATCGTTCATCCGGCCAAGCTCATCGTGCACCTGCGCGACCAATGCGGTTTCTCGCGCATGAATTTCGTCCAGGCCGATCCCGGTGACGTAGTCGATAGCGGCATGGAGCGCGACGGCTTCGGCAATCGCCGGAGTTCCCGCTTCGAAACGTTGCGGTGGCGGGGCATAGGTCGTCTTTGCGAAGGTCACGCGATCGATCATCGATCCGCCGCCCTGCCAAGGCGGCATGCTCTCGAGAATCTCGCTCCGCGCCCACAAGGCGCCTATGCCCGTGGGGCCATAGAGCTTGTGCGCGCTGAACGCGTAGAAATCGCAATCGAGCGCACCGACATCGACAGCAAGGCGCGGCACGGCCTGACAGCCATCGAGCAACAGCTTCGCACCGACGCCATGTGCCAGATCGGCAGCGCGGCGCGCATCGAGCACGGAACCGAGCACGTTGGAGACATGTGCGAAAGCGACAAGTTTGTGCTGACCCGTCAGCATCGCTTCCGCTGCGTCGAGATCGATCCGCCCATCATCGGTCAGCGGGCAGACATCGATCTGCGCTCCGGTCTTCTCCGCCACAATCTGCCACGGCACGATATTGGAATGGTGCTCCAACATGGACAGCAGGATGCGGTCGCCCGCCTGCAGATTGGCCATTGCCCAGCTATAGGCGACGAGATTGATCGCTTCGGTCGCGCCGCGTGTGAAGACTACCTCTTCCTCAGCGCCACCGATGAATTGCGCGACGCGCCGCCGTGCCGCTTCATAGGCCAGCGTCATCTCGGCCGAACGGGCATAGACCCCACGGTGGACGGTGGCGTAATCCTCGCCCAGCGCGCGCGCCATGGCATCGATCACAACACCCGGCTTCTGCGCCGTCGCGGCGGTATCGAGATAGTGCCAGGGTTCGCCATTCTTCGTCAAAAGGCCGGGGAAGTCGCTGCGCAGATCGCGCTCAAGGGATGCGGGCGCGTTCATAGCGCAGCCTCGTCAAGCTGTTCGAGCGCTTCCGAAAGCATCCGCTCGCGGATTGTCTCATCCTCGATGGCCACAAAGGCATCGCCGATGAAGGCCTGGACCAGCAGCTTGCGCGCGACCTCGGGCGGAATACCGCGCGCGGCCATATAGAAACCAGCCTGCTGGTCGAGTTGGCCGATTGCGGCACCATGCGCGCATTGCACGTCGTCGGCAAAGATCTCGAGCTCGGGCTTGGTATTGGCGCTGGCGCCCTTTTCCAGCAGGATCGCGCGGAAGTTCTGTGCTGCATCGGTCTTCTGCGCATCGCGCTGAACTTCGACCCGGCCGAGGAAATTGCCCACCGCCCGGCCCCATTGCACAGCGCGGACGACCTGGTTGGAAGTAGCATTGGGCGCGGCATGGATCGTGCGGGTGACGAATTCCTGTACCTTGTCGCCCCCGCCGATGGTCACGCCACCGAATTCGAAATGGGCGCCATCCTCCAGCGTCACTTCCAGCTCGTAGCGCCGGTATCTCCCGCCCGCGATGGTGGCGAAGACCTCCAGCCTTGCACCTTTGCCGACATGGACGCGCAAGCGCTCGACCGATCCTTCGGCGCCATCGCCAGAAAGCAGCGAGACATATTCGCGCCGGGCCTCGCCGGGGGCAACGCTCCATTCGGTCCAATGCGTGAGTGTGTCGACGCTCGAAACCGAGAGATAGTCGGCATCGGCATAGCGCCAATCCTCGTCCCGCGTGGTTGGGCGTTCAAGGATTGCGGTTTCGCTCACGCCGCAGCCTCCGCCATCACCGCGTCATAGCCTTCGCTCTCAAGCCGCAGCGCCAGCTCCGGCCCGCCCGTGCGAACGATCCGTCCTGCTGCGAGGACCGAAACCTTGTCCGGCTTCACATAGTCGAGCAGGCGCTGGTAATGCGTGATGAGCAGCACGCCCTTTTCGGGTGAGAGCATGATCGCATTGATCCCTTCGCCCACCACGCGCAGCGCATCGATATCGAGCCCGCTGTCGGTTTCATCGAGCACTGCAAATGCCGGATCGAGAATGCCCATCTGGACCATCTCGGCGCGTTTCTTCTCGCCGCCCGAAAAACCGACGTTCACATTGCGCTTGAGCATCTCCATGTCGAGCCCCAGCAGCGCGGCCTTTTCCTTGGCGAGCTTGAGGAATTCGCCGCCCGAAAGCGGCTCTTCGCCACGCGCCTTGCGCTGGGCATTCAAGGCTTCGCGCAGGAACTGGACGTTGGAAACGCCGGGAATTTCGACCGGATACTGGAAGCCGAGGAACAGGCCTGCAGCGGCGCGCTCATGCGGTTCCATGTCGAGCAGATCCTTGCCGCGGAAGCTGACCGAACCCTGGGTCACCTCATAGCCGGGCCGCCCGCCCAGCACATAGGCGAGCGTCGACTTGCCCGATCCATTGGGGCCCATGATCGCATGGACTTCGCCGGCGTTCACAGTGAGCGTGAGGCCCTTGAGAATGGGTTTGCCGTCGATTTCGGCGTGCAGGTTTTCAATTGTGAGCATCTTGTCTTTCATCCAATCGGGGCGCGATCAGAACACCTCCATCATGCCGGGGGCGAAATAGATCGCGATCGCCGTGAAGAGGACCATCACGACATTGCCGGCGGTCGAAAAACCGCGGCTCATATTCATTACCAGCGCGCTGAGTGCTGCGAGCGCAGGCAGAAGGAACAGCAGAATCTTCTGCATGTCCGGCGCAAGAAGATCGTCGAGACCGGGAATCATCGCTGTTCCTTCCTGTCGCTGCGCGGCGCACTGCGGCGGTGGTGTTCGCGCCGTGCATCCTGCTTGTCCGCGATGCGGATTCGCATTCCGGCGGTGATCCGCGCCAGCACGGCGTCCATATTCTCGAGAATGTCGGAGGCTTTGATCCGCATCACGCGGATGCCGACGCTTTCGAGGCTCTTGTCGCGGCGCTTGGCCAGCGTGTCGTTCTGGCCTTCCTCATCGATGGCGATGGCCATGCCTAGGTTGTGGCAGTTGAAATCGACGATCGCGCTTCCGACCACCGCATGGCGGGTGAATTTGTAGCGGCCCAGGTCGGCCTTGGCGAAACGCTCGGCCAGCGCCTTGTGCGCCTCGGACGAGTGGCGCCGCAGGTCGCGCGCCTGTTCATGCAGCACATCGAGCCGCTTGTCCGAGATTTCCCACCCACGGCCCTTCTTCTTGAGTGCCGGGGCTTCGGCCTCTTCCGACGGAGTGTGGATCTGGAGGGTCTTGCGGTCAGTCATTGATCTGAACCGACGGCATTGATGGCGGAAGAACTACGCGAGGAATGGGCCTTGAATAGAGGCCTTCTTCAAAGATGAGTTCGCTGCGACGCATTGCTTCCGCGCCTTCAATAAGCTCAATCGTGAATTGATACCTGTCACCCCTGTCAGTCGGCAACGCCGAGAGGATATCGTTCTGCAGGGCGACTAAATCACAATCACGCATCGCTTGCAGATCAATCTGCCGCAGCTCTTCCGCGCGCGGATCGGATTCGTTGGACTCTCGTAGAGAGTCGTGTGGTTGCAGGCTGCTGCCGTAGAGTTCGGTTTCGATTGCAATCATGCGTAGGTCGAAGAGCGTACGGCACTGTAGGTAGGGTTCAGCCATTTCCATCGCTTGCTTTAGTGTAAAGCGCTCGGCCGCTACCGCCGGTGAGGCCATTGAGACCGCAAGAATAATCATGCTGCGCATCATCCCACGCTCCCTTCGAGCGAAATCGCCAGCAGCTTCTGCGCCTCGACCGCGAATTCCATCGGCAGTTCCTTGAGCACATCCTTGGCAAAGCCGTTGACGATCAGCGCCACCGCCTCTTCCTCTCCCAGCCCGCGCTGCATGGCGTAGAACAGCTGATCGTCGCTGATCTTGCTGGTGGTCGCCTCATGCTCGATCTGCGCGCTCGGGTTCTTCACCTCGATATAGGGCACGGTATGCGCCCCGCACTCGCTGCCGAGCAGCAGCGAATCGCATTGGGTGAAATTGCGCACGCCATCGGCATTGGCCGCCACACGCACCAGCCCGCGATAGGTGTTGTTGCTCTTGCCCGCCGAAATCCCCTTGGAGATGATCGTCGAGCGGCTGCCCTTGCCGTTATGAAACATTTTGGTTCCCGTATCGGCCTGTTGGTGGTTATTTGTAACCGCAACCGAGTAAAACTCGCCGACCGAATCCTCGCCATTAAGGACGCATGAAGGGTATTTCCACGTAACCGCGCTGCCGGTTTCGACCTGTGTCCAGCTTATCTTGGACCGGGCGCCCTGGCACAGCCCGCGTTTGGTCACGAAATTGTAGATCCCGCCCTTGCCCTCGGCATCGCCGGGATACCAGTTCTGCACTGTCGAATATTTGATTTCTGCATCTTCCAGCGCGACCAGCTCAACCACAGCGGCGTGAAGCTGGTTCTCGTCACGCTGCGGCGCGGTGCAGCCTTCGAGATAGGAGACATAGGCCCCCTTCTCGGCCACGATCAGAGTGCGTTCGAACTGGCCGGTGTTTTCGGCATTGATGCGGAAATAGGTGCTGAGCTCCATCGGGCAGCGCACGCCCTCCGGCACGTAAACGAAAGTGCCGTCGGAAAAGACTGCGCAATTGAGCGCAGCGAAGAAGTTGTCATGCTGCGGCACGACCTTGCCGAGCCACTTCTTCACCAGTTCCGGATGTTCCTTGATCGCTTCGCTGATCGAAAGGAAGATCACGCCCGCCTTCTTCAGCTCTTCGCGGAAGGTGGTGGCGACCGAAACGCTGTCAAACACGGCATCGACCGCGACCTTACGCGCGCCTTCGACCCCGGCGAGCACTTCCTGCTCCGCAATCGGAATCCCGAGCTTGTCGTAAACCGCCTTGATCTCGGGATCGAGCTCGTCGAGCGAAGCCAGCTTGGGCTTCCTTTTCGGCGCCGCGTAATAATAGGCGTTCTGATAATCGATCGGCGGGAAACTGACCTTCGCCCAGTCCGGCTGGGGCATGGTCAACCAATGGCGATAGGCCTTGAGCCGCCATTCGAGCATCCACTCCGGCTCGCCCTTCTTGGCCGATATGAAACGGACCGTATCCTCCGACAGCCCCTTTTCGGCGAATTCGGTTTCGATGTCGGAAGACCAGCCATGCTCGTACTCGGCCGCATTGGCAGCGGCTTCGCGCGCATCCTTGTCTATTTCAGGCCTGTCCATTTCATAATGGTCCTGGATATCGGCGTTGGGGATGTCGATCTCTTCGCTCATGCGGGTTCTTCAATCCTGGTCAATTGCGTCAGCGGGATATCCGCCAGCGCGCCGCGCAGGGCATTGTTGATCACCGGCCAATGCGGCTTGACCGCACAATTGTGGTCGACGCAGCAATCATGCCCATCCATGCATTGAGTCAGCGCAATCGGCCCTTCTACCGCTTCGACGATTTCAGCGACGTTGATCGCGGCAGCGGGCCGTGCCAGCTGCAATCCGCCGCCAGACCCGCGCACGGAGCGAAGCAGCCCCGCCTTGCTGAGCATGCTGACCAGCTTCTGCACAGTGGGAGCAGGCAGGCCCGTTTCGGCCGCCAGTTCCGCCGCGCTGGTACGCGCACCGCCACAATGGCGCGCGGCGGCGCTCATCGTAACGACGGCATAATCGGCCAGATTGGAGAGGCGCATCGGCGGTTAAAACTCAAATCAGATGAAATCGGTCTGATTTGCACCTATGCATGACTTTGGATCATTTCAATGCAAAATCACTTGTTGCGAGTCGTTAGCAACTAATGGCCGCCTGTGACGCTCAATCCTGGTATTTTGCGAGCTGTCTGGCTTCATTACCGCCAAACACATCGACTGCGCCATATCCGTCCTGCCGCAGCGTCGCCGGCATGATCGAATCGTCGCTGCTGGCAATCACGCGAGGCGTATTGCCGGTAAACTCGCGGATTTCGCGAATCAGATGCGCCTGATCGTAAAAGGCATTGAGCACTTCCAGCCTCAGCGCTTCGTCCAGTTGCGAATCCGCCAGCAGGGTTGCAGCGCGAATGGCGCGGTATCGGCGCTTGAGCCGCGAAGGGGTCAAGCCAAAGAACCGTTTGACGAGGCGCTGCACCTGCCGGTTCGAGAATTGCAGCCTGCCATAAAGCTCTGCGGTGGGGGGATTGAGACCGCTGCTGATCCAGTCAAACGCTGCTTCGATCAATTCGCGGTGTCGTTCGGGGAGCGGGGCGGCGCATGGCCGCAGTATATCCGCCATCCTGTCCAGCCCCGCCCTCGCCTCGATCCTGCCCGCCTGCAGATCGCCGGCAAGCTCCATCGCCGCATCGCTCGCGACCTGGCCCAACGCCGTCGCCACATCGAGAAAGCGGTCTCCAAACTGGGTAGCAGGCAGGCCAGTGATTGCCGCCCAGCCGTAGAAAGACATGGATGCGCCGAGCAAAGTGGCAGGGCCGTCGATCTTCAGAGGATATGCATGGCTGAGCGGGCCGACGGCCGCTGCATGGGGTGGGGATTCCACAAATCCCTGGCCGAAATCGATCCTCCCGGACGCTCCATCCGAGATCAGGAGCTGGCCGGAATAGGCCGGCAGCATCTCCTCAAGACCGATCGGAGCAATCCGCAGGATGTAGAGCGAATTCAGGTAAGGCGCGAGATCCTCTGGCGCGGGGACAAACTCGAACGCATGGCGCGCGCGCTCACTCATCCGGGTAACGCGGCATCCGAATTTCGCGCAGGTTCCTGGGTGTGAGCATTTCGGTGAGATAGGGCGTCTCTTGGCCACCGAGCCTTGCAGGTGTGCGCCCGACGAAGAGCTGGATTTCGCGGATCATATGCGACTGGTCATAGAACGCCTCGCCCAGCTCCGCTTCATATTCGGGCGAGAGCTTGGGGAACGAAAGCAGTGCGGCGGTGCGCAGGGCGCGATATTTGCGCGCCAACGCGCGCGGCGGAAGGCCGAAATAGCGTTCGACAAGGCGCTGCACCTGTCGTTCGGAATAGGCGAGCGACGCCATCAAATCCGGAACCAGAGGGTTGAGCGAAGTATTGAGCCAGCGGCTGGTGGTGCGAATGAGTTCGATGTGGCGGGTGCTGACCGGTTTCACATTTGCCGCGATATAGTCGCACAGCGCCATGGCGCAGTCGTGACCGGACTTGGTGCCCGCACGATAAGCTTCGCACAAATCGCGGCCCAAATCCGCGGCTTCAGGGCCCAGCCAATCCGATGCAGCGACGAAGCGATTGCCGTATTCGCCCGCATCGCGCCCGGTAAGCGCCGCCCAACCGAGCACGGACAGGGCCGCCCCGATCGAGTGGAATGGTCCATCGACAACAAAGGGCGCTGCCACTGAGAACGGACTCATCAGATTGACTTCATGGCTGGGTTCGGCGTGGCCGTCGCGGAAATGCATCTCGCCGGTACCATATGGGAAGATCGACAAGTGCCCGACTGCGGCGGGTTGGATGTCGCGTATTTCCGGCTCGTCACAGCGGAAGTGGTAGAGCGTCGTAATATAGTCGCTCACCGCCGCCGGCGGCGCGATATATTCGAGCGAGAACAGCGAACGCGGCGTGAGGGCGAGGCCTGCCTCTCCGCCCCCTCCGGTTCGCCCTTCGGCATCTTCCATCCGCTTGGCCATTGCCCCCTGACCCTTCTGTTCTTGCTACCCCGACTTCTGTTTGGCGTTCCAAGCATCGACCTTCTCTTCGAGGATGTCGAGCGGGACCGGCCCCGAACTCAGGATTGCATCATGAAAGCCGCGAATATTGAAATTGTTCCCGAGTTCGCCGCGCGCGCTGCTCCGATTCGTCGGAATGGCCGCCCCACTTGCCATAATCGGTATCGCACACCCCACGATAGTGCCTCAATTCTGGTGAAAGCGCCAGTTGTGCGGCCTCGCAGCGCCCGAACAAAGTGCCAAGTGATTCGGCAGGAGCCTCCGCACCAGTCGGCTGGAGGCCCCGGTTTTGCAGTCGATTGAGCGGTCGCACAACCGCCAACTGCAAGGCTGGCGCCCATATGACCCGTCAGGATAAGTCGCTCGAAACGCATCGATATCTCCAGCAGGAGAGGGATGCGTCGCCTTAGTCGCGGAACGCGGATAAAAAAAGGGCGGCCCCTTAAAGAGACCGCCCTCTGAAGTTGAGGAACTCTTCGCATCGCTGCTCCGAGCCCTTCGGGTCGCAGGAGTGTGCTAGCCGATTCTTCGCGGGAGTAATTGTATGCAAGCGACATAGCCGGAACAAAAAGCAGCATGGCTGTCACAAAACTGAAATGAAACGATTTTCCAAGGCCCTGGCGCGCGCCGCTCGACAGGCGTTCGCTCACTTGGCATAGGCGCGGGCAATGTTCTTCCGTCTGCTGCGCCCTGCGCTCTTCGCTCTCGACTCGGAAACCGGCCATCGGCTCGCGATCGACGGTTTGCGGATGAAGCCGCGCGGCAGGCCGCCGAAACCGGGCAAGCTCGCTGTAGAGGTCGCCGGGATTCGCTTCCCCAATCCGGTCGGAGTGGCTGCCGGCTTCGACAAGGATGCCGAAGTGCCCGATGCGCTGCTGGGGCTGGGCTTCGGCTTCACTGAGGCCGGATCGATCACCCCGCTTCCGCAGGCAGGCAATCCCAGGCCGCGGCTGTTCCGCCTGGTCGAGGACCGCGGCGTCATCAACCGCATGGGGTTCAACAATGGCGGCGCACAGGCAGCACTGGCGCGGCTTGAAAAGCGCGCGGGGAGGCCAGGCGTCCTCGGCATCAATATCGGCGCGAACAAGGATTCATCCGATCGCGTGGCCGACTATGCAGCGATGACGCGGATGATGGCGCCGCACGCAACCTATCTTGCGGTCAATATCTCCAGCCCCAACACGCCGGGTCTGCGCGCACTCCAGGATGAGGGCGCGCTCACCGGCCTGCTCGACGCCGTGATCGAAGCGCGGGGCGAGGTCATGGGCGAAAATGCTCCGCCGATCTTCCTCAAGGTCGCGCCGGATCTGGAGCCCGCCGATATCGACGCCATCGCGCGAATCGCGATCGACCGGAAGCTGGGCGCGCTGATCGTATCGAACACGACGATTTCGCGCCCGAAGCTGAAATCGCACCATGCGGGCGAGACAGGCGGTCTGTCCGGCGCGCCACTGCGTCCGCTTGCGCACCAGCGGCTGAGGGATTTTCGCAAGGCCACAGGCGGCGCCCTGCCACTGATCGGCGTGGGCGGCATATCCTCGGCCGAAGATGCATGGGCGCGCATCAGGGCCGGGGCGAGCCTGATCCAGCTCTATAGCGCGATGGTCTATGAAGGCCCCTTGTTGGGGGCGCAGATTGTGCGCGAGCTCGAGAAACTGATGGAGCGCGACGGCTTCAGCAGCATTGCCGAAGCTGTCGGGACCGAACCCCCAGTCACTTAGGGGAAGGGAAGAGCCGGAGGTTGGCTCACCAGCACCACGCCTTCGCGGCGCGGGTCGAATCCGCCGTCGATCGATCCGTCGCGGATAAGGACGCCGTGGACTCCCGAATCCTCACCCTGGCCCGGCCTTAATAGGATTCCGCGTTGGGCGAGGCCTGCCAGAATGCTGGCATCGAACTTGTCGACTTCGCCTCTCGCCACATCACCTCGTGCGACCAGATTGGGCAGTGCCAGTGCATCCTGCATCGACATGCCCCAATCGAGCGAAGCGATCAGCGACTTGCCGACATATGCAGGTATCGAACTTCCGCCGGCCGAACCGATCGCTCCGGCGAATTCTCCATTCCTGTCGAGAAGGATCAGAGGCATCATCGACGAACGTGGCCTTTTGCCCGGTGCGACCGCATTGGACGCAAGCTGACCGTCCTCCTGATAGGGATTGAAGGAGAAATCGGTCAGCTGATTGTTGAGGAAGAACCCGTCAACCATCCTCCCGCTGCCGAAGATCGATTCGACCGTGGTGGTGATCGACAGCACATTTCCATGCGCATCGCGGACAATGAAATGCGATGTGCCTGCTGGCTCCCTTGTCTTGTCAGCGATCAGCCTGTCCGCGCCTTCGGGCTTCCCGGCAGTGACTTTGCCTGCGCCATGCGGGCCGATCAACGCTGCACGCCGGTCAATATAGGCCGGGTCGAGCAGGCCTTCGACGGGAACGTGGACGAAATCCCCGTCACCGAAATAGGCATCGCGATCGGCATACATCAGCCTGCTGGCTTCAGCGAAGAGATACCAGGCCTGTGGATCGCCTGGCCCGCGCTCGGCAATGTCGGTCCGTTCAAGCAGGCCAAGCAGTTCGAGGAAAGCCGCTCCGCTCGACGGCGGTGGCGGAGCACAGACCTGCCATTCGCGATAAGGCCTGCAAACCGGCTCGCGCTTGACCGGACGATAGCTGGCCAGATCCTCCATCGTCATCGTACCGCCGAGCGGCGCAGCGCGCGTGCGCTGGACGATCTGCGCCGCGGTGCTCCCGCGATAGAGCGCGTCCGTACCCTGATCGGCAAGGCGGCGCAGGAATGCGGCATAGGCCGGGTTCGTCAGCCGGTCGCCCGCCTGCATCCGCGTACCATCCTCGCGCGAAAAATAGGCGTCAGCGTCGGGCTGAGATAGCTGCGGAAAGGGCCGCTGCAAGAACCGGCCCAGCCGCGGGCTGATGATAAAGCCGCTTTTTGCGGTCTCGATCGCCGCGTCGAACAGCCCATTCCACGGCAGAGCGCCATGGTCCTCGTGCAGTTGCGCCAGCGCCGCGACGGCACCCGGAACACCGGTTGCCCGGCCGCTGACCACGGCATCGCGAAACGCCAGCGGTTGGCCCGCCGAATCGAGGAACATGGTCCGGCTCGCTTGTGCCGGAGCTTTCTCGCGCCCGTCGTAGATCGTGATCTTGCCCGTGGCCGCGTCAAAATAGTTGAGGAAGGCCCCGCCTCCCATGCCGGAGGATTGCGGCTCGACCAGCGACAGCATCGCCTGGACGGCCAGCGCAGCATCGGCTGCGTTGCCGCCCCGTTGCAGCACATCCATCCCGGCCTTCGCCGCAAGCGGATTTGCTGCAATGACGAATGGCTCGACCGACGCGGTTGCAACGGTCGGAGACTCGGACGAATCAACTGTTTGCCCGGCTGCCGCACATGATGTGAGCGCGAGAGCGAGGCAGGCTGCCCAAAGTGTTCGGAATTTCATGTTGGTTATCTCTAGAGTCGCGGTGCCCTGCTTGCAACGCAGCTGTGCCCGGTTCGCACCAAGGCGGCACGAGGCGTCTTGCCGCTGGCGCAGAGGCAGCTTAGACCTTCCAACGGGTTTCACGAGATGCCCTCCCCGGGAGCAGGAGCGCCGCCTTGCAGCTGCACGATATCGATTCCGCCAACAATCTGGTCGAGCTGTTTCTCAGCTGCGCAGACAAGAAGGGTGACGCCCCCTTCCTGGGCCGCAAACTTGGCGATGAATGGGTCACACAAAGCTGGCACGAAGTGGCGGATCAGGTCTGCCTGTTGGCCGAAAACCTGCGCAGGCTTGGACTTGAAGCAGGCGATCGCGTCGCGCTCGTATCTGAAAACCGCCCTGAATGGTGCATCGCCGATCTAGCCATCATGGCGGCGGGCTGCATTACAGTGCCGACCTACATCACCAATACCGAGCGCGATCACGTCCATATCCTCGACAATTCCGGCGCTCGCGCAATCATCGTATCGTCCGAGAAACTGTTGAAGCCGCTTCATGCCGCAATTCAGGCGACGGGCATGGCCGAGCATGTCATCGGGATCGAGGATTTGCGCCGCTTCCAGTCGGGAACCTTCGACTATCACGGGTGGGGTGCCATGCTCGAAGGCGATGCCGGCACCGCGCGGGCAGCAGTCGATGCGCGCATGGCCGGCATCGGGCGCGATGAAACCGCCTGTATCATCTACACCAGTGGCACGGGCGGGGCGCCGCGCGGGGTGATGCAGCACCACGGCGCGATTCTGTGCAATGTCGCGGGTGCCGCCGATATTCTGATCGAGGATTTCGGGATCAAGGACGAGCGCTTCCTGTCCTTTCTCCCCCTCAGCCACGCCTATGAACACACTGGCGGCCAGTTCCTGCCGATCAGCGTCGGTGCGGAAATCTACTATTCGCAAGGGCTGGAGAAGCTCGCCAGCAATATCGAGGAAGTCCGGCCCACGATCATGGTGGTCGTCCCGCGCCTGTTCGAAGTGCTGCGCACGCGCATCATGAAGCAGGTCGAAAAGCAGGGCCGTTTCGCCAATTACCTGATGGATCGCGCCCTGACGATCAGCGAGAAGGGGTTCGGCGGCAAGAAACGCAAGCGCGACCTGCCGATGAACTTCCTGCTCGAACGCACGCTCCGTCCCAAGATCCGCAAGCGCTTTGGCGGGCGGATCAAGGCCATGGTCTCGGGCGGCGCACCGCTCAATCCCGATGTCGGGACCTTCTTCGAAGCCATGGGGCTGACCATGCTGCAGGGCTATGGCCAGACCGAGGCCGGCCCGGTGATCAGTTGCAACCGGCCCAAGACCGGGCTCAAGATGGATACGGTCGGGCCGCCAATGCGCGGGGTCGAGATCAAGATAGCCGAAGACGGCGAAATCCTGTGCCGCGGCGAACTTGTAATGCGTGGCTATTGGCGCAACCGCGCCGAGACCGAGCGTACCATTCAGGACGGCTGGCTCCACACGGGCGATATCGGCCATCTCGATGAAGCCGGACGGATCGTCATTACCGACCGCAAGAAGGACATGATCGTCAACGACAAGGGCGACAATGTGGCGCCGCAGAAGATCGAAGGCATGCTGACGCTGCAGCCCGAGATTGCGCAGGCCATGGTGGCCGGCGACAAGCGCCCCTACATCGTCGGCCTGATCGTTCCCGATGCGGAATGGGCGCTCGAATGGGCGCGTGCCAATGACGAGAAGTTCGACCTCAAGGCGCTGCAGGGCCTGCCCGCGTTCAAGAGCGCGATTCGCGCGGCGATAGACCGTGTGAACAAAGATCTCTCAGTGGTCGAGAAAGTGCGCCAGTTCGCCTTTGCGGACGAAGCCTTCGCCATCGAGAACGAGGAAATGACGCCGAGCATGAAGATCCGGCGACATGTAATTCGCGGGCGTTACCAGGACCGGATCGACGGACTCTACAAGGGGTAGCCGGGGTGCCCGCCAGTTCACCGCTTGCATCTCGCTAGTCGGTCGCTAGTCTCTTTCCCAAAGATTTCATGGGGATGGGGCCTGGATGATCACCGTGCTACGAAACCTGAGCCTTGCGCTGAGCATGGCCTTGCTGGGTGCAATTGCAACGCCTTCGCTGGCCAGTCCACCACCCCTTGAAGCATATGGCAGCCTGCCCGAAGTTGAGGATGCAGCCATTTCCCCGTCCGGCCAGAGATACGCCTTTCTCATGTCGGCGAAAGGTGCGAGGCAACTCCTGATCGTCGGCCCGGACAAGAAGGTGCTGAAGTCGATCGCGGTGGGCGACGTAAAGGTCCGCAGCTTCGATTTCGTGACAGATGACCTGATCATGCTTCAACGGAGTTCGACCGAGAAGCTCGGCCACGATTTCGCCCAGGACAAGTTTGAATTCTATCAGGCCGTCCTGATCCCGGTGCAGCAGGGCGGCGAAATGCAACTGGTGTTCGGTGACCGGCGTTCGCTGGTGAACGCGGTGTTCGGCTACTACGGCACACGATGGATCGATGGCCGCCCTGTCGCTTTCTTCGGCGCTATCGAGCTACGTCGGTCGGATCGAAGCAATACCGGCTACGAATTCCAGCACGGCAGGCCTGCGCTCTACTCGGTCGACCTCCTCAGCAACGATAGTAGACATGTTGCAACCTGGCCTCCCGAATACTCTACACGCCACTGGCTGGTTGGTGCCTCGGGATCGGTAATTGCAACGCTCGATATTTCAAAGAACTCCGGGCGCTGGTCGATCGATGGGCCGAACGGCAAGATCGCATCGGGCCGGAACCCGGCGGGCGATGTGTTCCTGGTATCGATCGGCAAGGATGGTTCGACGATCATCTATGGCTCGCGCGACGAAACGACCGACATAACGCATTGGTACGAGGTTCCCATCGATGGCTCCCGTCCTTCCGAAGTTATTTATGACGATGTGGACATCGTCAGAATATACAGGGATCGCAAAACCGGACATATGATCGGGTATGTGACGGAGACCGAGCAGGAAGAACCATTCTTCTTCAATGCAACCGCAACCAAACGCGCCAAGGCGATCAAGCAGGCCTTCGCGACCTACCGCAACCGGATGATCGACTGGACGGAAGACTTCGGCCACGTCCTGGTCAGAACCGATGGAAACCATGACAGCGGAACCTATTTCGCCGTCGATTTGACCACCAATCGGGCCGACGCCATCGCCTATGAAAGACTGGCGATCGGACCGGACGCCGTTGGCGCAGTCTCGAAGGTGACCTACAAGGCGAATGACGGGTTGGAAATGGATGGCATCCTTACGCTTCCACCTGGCAAGGAGGCGAAGAATCTGCCGCTGGTTTTGCTCCCGCATGGCGGCCCGCACAGCCATAATACGGAAGGCTTCGACTGGTGGGCGCAGGCCTTTGCTTCGCGTGGATTTGCCGTCTTCCAGCCCAATTTCCGCGGATCGACCAATCGGGGCGAGCCTTTCATTCAGGCCGGCTATGGCCAATGGGGCCGCAAGATGCAGACTGACATTTCGGACGGGATGGCCGCATTGGCGGAGAAGGGGATCATCGATCCAAAGCGGGCCTGTATCGTCGGAGCAAGTTATGGCGGATATGCTGCATTGGCGGGGGTTACCCTGCAGCAAGGCCTTTATCGATGTGCGGTATCGGTGGCGGGTGTGTCCGATCTCAGCCTAATGTCACGGATCGAGAATCGCGAACGCGGCAATAGCAAGATTGCCAGGCGCTCGCTCGAAGAGGAGTTGGGTCCGCGCTCAGGCTACAGGGAAATCTCACCTCGTTTCAATGCGGACAGGGCCGATGCACCAATCCTGCTGATTCACGGACGGGACGACACCGTGGTCGAGTACCAGCAAAGCCAAAAGATGGCCGATGCGCTGAAAGACGCTGGCAAACCCTATGAATTTGTCGAACTGAAAGGCGAGGACCACTGGCTTTCTCTCAGCGATACGCGAAAGGCCATGCTAAAGGCGGCCGTGGGATTCGTGATGAAGCACAATCCGCCCGACTAGCCGGGCAGAGCGAAATCACGCCGCTTCGGCGTCGATGAACTCCGGGTAGAAACTCGGTGCACGATCGGACCAGCCGGGTGCGGTCGCGGCAGCTTCACTCAGGCTCTGGAGCAGGATCTTGCGGCGTTCGGGCCGGATCTGCGGCAGCGCGGCAGCAGCGCAGAACGCGCTCGGCAGCCAGGGCCGTACATCTGCCCCCAGCAAACGCTCATAGAGGAAGCGGAAGGCAGAGAAGCATTCGATCCGTTCTTGCGCGAGGTCGAAAGCGGCGACACGCGTAAGCTTGCCGATGAAGCCTTCGATCTGGCTCAGCGCGGTTTCCTGCGGAATCGCTGCGCGCAGGGTCTTGAGCTCCTGATAAGCGACATATTGGCTGCGGATTGCGGCGCTTTCGCCTTCGTTGCGTGCCCACAGCTTGAAGGCATCCTGACGGCCCAGACCGATGTCGAGGCTGCGCTTGATGTAGCGCTGCTCGGCCGGTTCGAAACCGGCAAACTCGCGCATTTCCGAAATCGTCATCGATGCACTGTTCGTTACGGCCATTGTCTTGCCCCCTGTTGTGGGAGCAGTGTCGCGCAGCGTGGTTAATATCGGGTAACCATCATTGCTGGAAATATGCGGAGATCGACCCAAGTGAAACGAATGCGCGAGTTCGATACCGAAACCCTGGCGTTTTATGCCGGCGAGGCGCCTGATTATGCCGCAAGAGGGCCCGGCGGTATCGGGTTGCATCTCGATCCATTCCTCGAACAGCTGGCTCCTGGCGCGTCAATCCTCGAACTCGGATGCGGGTCGGGGCGTGATGCCGCACACATGCAAGAGCTCGGGTTTGAGGTCGAACCGACCGACGGGGTCCCGGAAATGGCAGCGCAAGCCGAGGCTCGGCTTGGGTGCCCCGTCAGGATCATGCGATTCGATGAATTGGTGGCGGAAGAGAAATATGACGGGATAGTTGCCGCCTATTCCCTCCTCCATGTTCCGCGAGAAGGGCTGGCCAGCGTACTGACAAGAATTTGGCGCGCGTTGAAACCCGGCGGATTGCATGCGGCCACTTACAAGACTGCGAGTAGGGAAGGGCGCGATCGATTGGGTCGCTATTACAATTACCCTAGCGAAGCAGAACTCCGCGCCTACTACGCATCGGCCGGAACATGGTCTGACATCGAAACCTTTGCCGGCGAGGGGCGAGGTTATGAAGGTGGAAAATCGCGCTTCATCATGATCATGCTACGCAAGGCAGACTAGATCAATCCAGCCAACGGACTCGATGGATCGGCATATTTCCGCCGCCCCATGCGGCCCGCGAGATAGGCTTCGCGCCCGGCCTCGACCGCCAGCTTCATCGCCCGCGCCATGCGGATCGGGTCCCTGGCTTCGGCGATGGCTGTGTTCATCAATATGCCGTCGCAGCCCAGCTCCATGCCGACCGCCGCATCGCTCGCGGTCCCGACACCCGCATCCACCAGCACAGGCACGCTGGCGCCTTCGACGATCAGACGGATCGTCACCTGGTTCTGGATGCCGAGCCCGGAACCGATCGGCGCGCCCAGCGGCATGACGGCAACCGCGCCCGCTTCTTCCAGCTGCTTCGCCGCGATCGGATCATCGACGCAATAGACCATCGGCAGGAAGCCTTCGTTCGCGAGAATCTCCGTCGCTTTCAGTGTTTCGCGCATGTCGGGATAGAGCGTGCGCGCTTCGCCTAGCACTTCCAGCTTGACCAGATCCCAGCCGCCCGCTTCGCGCGCCAGCCGCAAGGTGCGGATCGCCTCTTCCGCGGTAAAGCAGCCCGCCGTGTTGGGCAGGTAGGTGATCTTCTTCGGATCGATGTAGTCGGTCAGCATCGGCGCCTTGGGATCGCTGACATTGACCCGGCGCACTGCAACCGTGACGATTTCCGCCCCGCTCGCTTCGACAGCTGCCGCGTTCTGTTCAAAATCCTTGTATTTGCCAGTGCCGACGATCAGGCGCGAATGGAAGGTCCGCCCGGCAACGCTCCAGCTATCGTTTGGCCGGCTATCGTCAGTCTTGCCGGAGCCGCCCCCTACAAAGTGGACGATCTCCAGCACATCTCCCGATTGGACCGGCGCATCTGCGATCCGGGACCGCGGCACGATCTCGCCATTGCGCTCCACCGCGACTTTCGCCGGGTCGAGCTCCAGCTCGGCCACCAGGGCCGCAATAGTGGAGGTGGAAGTGCGGCGCTGCTCGCCGTTGACGGTCAGTTCGATCGTTGCGCTCATCCCGCGCGCAATAGCGTTCAATGCGTGCGAGGCAAGTGGGCCCGCAGATTGAGTATATGTCCGGTCGAAACCAGCGTGACGCCGATAATGGTCAATACCGCCTCTTGCACGCCATGCGGCACCGCCAGCGCTCCCCCCATGAAGGTGAGGCCCATCATCGCCGTTACAAAGGGTGCGGCCTTGCGGTGCCTCAGCGCGCCCCATCCGATTGCGACCGCCGCAATAATCAAGGCGAAGGCCAGGCCGTAACGGTGAATCTCCGGTGCAAGCAGGAACTGGCCGCCCAATCCAAGCGCAGAAACAATGATGATGCTCGCAAGGCAATGCAGCAGGCACAGGCTCGAGAGCCAGATACCCGCGCGATCAAGCGCGCCGCGAATCGAGGAGGAAACGCTTTCCATTGCAAGGGCTATGTATGTTACGGTGTAACATCATGCAAGCTCTGCCTGCCGAGTGCCTGAATTTGGCCTGGAATCGGCCAGGATTTGGCTTGCACTTTGGCTTTGGGAAGCACAGTTAACCCAGTCATGAACGCCACTAGCGACGCAGATTTCTCCGGCATTCCGGCGCCCCCTCCCACCACGAGGCCGCTTGCGATCGCCAACTGGCTGTTCGTTGTGGCGGCGATGGTCGTGCTGATCGTCTTGGTGGGCGGCATAACGCGGCTGACCGAAAGCGGGCTTTCCATCACGCAGTGGAACCCCGTGACGGGTGTGCTGCCTCCACTGAACGATCAGGCATGGCAGGCCGAGTTCGACCTGTACCGCCAGACGCCCGAGTTCATCTATGAATCCGGTCCAGCGGGCATGACGCTGTCCGACTTCAAGTTCATCTTCTTCTGGGAGTGGTTCCACCGCCTGATCGGGCGGCTGATCGGCATGGCCTTTGCGCTGCCACTCGCCTGGTTCTGGATCAAGGGCGCAATTCCCGCGGGGTACAAGCCCCGCCTGCTCGCGCTATTGGCGCTGGGCGGCCTGCAGGGAACGTTCGGCTGGCTGATGGTTCGGTCGGGGCTCAGCGGGCAAATGACCGATGTGAGCCATTTCTGGCTTTCGGTCCATTTGCTCACCGCCTTCTTTACGCTCGGTGGCCTGATCTGGACCGCGCTGGACCTGCGCATGCTGGCCCGCGATCCGGAAGCGAGGCCCGCGAAGCTGACCGGACTCGCCACGGCCACGGCGCTGGTCCTGTTCGTGCAGCTCTTGTTTGGCGCATGGGTTGCCGGGCTCAACGCAGGGCTTGCATCCGACACCTGGCCGCTGATGCAGGGCCGCTTCATCCCTGAGTTCGATACCAGCAAGGGAATGGGTTGGGCGATGACGCATGATCCCTTTCTGCTTCACTTTCTCCATCGCTGGTGGGCCTGGGTTGTTGTAGGGATGCTGATCTGGCTGGCGCGGCGCGTGCGGCAATCGGAACGGCCCGCCTCCATCGCCATCCACAGCGCATTTGGAACGCAGATCCTGCTTGGCATAGCGACGGTCATGACGGGCGTTTCGCTGTGGCTGGCCGTTGCTCACCAGCTGGTCGGCGCCTTGCTGGTCGCAGCGACGGCCTGGGGCATGCATGCCGCAGGCAAGCACCGATGACTGCAATGATCTATTGCCCCTTTCCAGACCGGGAAAGCGCCCGGCAATCCTCCCGGGTCATGCTTGAGGAGAAGCTCATTGCCTGCGCCAACATTTTGGGCGAAGTTGAAGCGCTGTTCGTCTGGAAGGGCGAATGCGGCGAAGCGCGCGAGGTTGGGGTGCTTTTCAAGACCGATCAGACATTGCTGGAGGCGGCTTGTGAACGGTTGAGCGCATTGCATCCATACGACACACCGGCGATTCTGGGATGGGATTGCCAGGCGGCGCCTCGCGCAACACGGGACTGGCTCGCGGGGATCAACACAGGGGAGCCATGATGGACGGGATCAGCAGGCGAAATGTAATATTGGGATCGGCAGGGCTTGCAGCCTGCCTAGCCAGTCCTGCTGCAGCTGCGCCCGGGGTTCCGCTCCCCGAAGGGCCGATGCTGCTTTCCCGTGAGATCCGGCGCGAGCTCTCCGATGGCAAGGCTATAGTGGTCAGGCGGAGCTGGCTGGTCCGGTTCGTCCCGAACGGGCGCGGAATCGCAGTCGAAGGCAAGCAGGCCAGCGCGAGCGTCGACGCTCCCGAGAAGCTGAGACCGCTCGCCGAACTGGAGGAGCAGCGCGATACCAATGGCATGTTCCCCATCCTTCTATCTGCAGATGGCCGGATCGTCGGCGCAGGTTCGGGTCAGGATGCTGACGATATCGCCAAGGCCGTGCAGATTGCAGAAGGCCTGATCGCGAAATCGAACCGGACGCCGACGCAGAAATCCGAGGCCGTCCAATACCTCGGCGCGATCCAGGCCGCAGGCGGATCGCTGCTGGAGACGCTTCCCCCGGACCTGTTCTATCCGAGCGGAAGGGAGATGCGCCAGCACAGGGATATCGCTCTGCCGGATGGTGCAACTGGCGAAATCGAATTGGTCTATGCTTCGTCATCTTTGGCCGGAGAATCATGGCTCGAACGGGCAAGCCGGGACATCGTGACGCGGCTTGGCAACAGCGAAAGAGTGTCCAGTGAAATCTGGCGCATGGTACCGGTCGAATCCTCCGGAAGCACCGGCAACGGTACCTAGCGCACGGGGCCACGGTATTATTTTACCTCCGCTGAAACCCGCGGTTTTGCTTGACTTGAACGCCCTGAAGCGACAAATGGCGCGCGCTTCGGCGATCCGCTGCGTGCGGCGGCATCGCGATTCGTAGGCTGCGACTGGGTGTCGCGGCTGTTCAATTTTAGGACTTTGTACCCATGAAGGCGCTCAGCAAGCAGACCCGGTCGATCAAGCCGGCCGAGGTCGAAAAGAAGTGGCTCCTGATCGACGCGGAAGGGCTGGTCGTCGGCCGCCTTGCCACGATCGTTGCCAACATCCTGCGCGGCAAGCACAAGCCGAGCTTTACCCCGCATGTCGATTGCGGCGATCACGTCGTGGTCATCAATGCCGACAAGGTGAAATTCACCGGCAAGAAGACGACCGACAAGAAGTATTACAAGCACACCGGCTATGCCGGCGGCATCAAGGAAACGACCCCGGCAAAGGTGCTGGAAGGCCGCTTCCCCGAGCGCGTGCTGGAAAAGGCGGTCGAGCGGATGATCCCGCGCGGCCCGCTGGGGCGCCAGCAGATGAAGGCGCTGCACCTCTATGCCGGCACCGAGCACCCGCATGACGGCCAGGCGCCCGAGGTGCTCGACGTTGCTTCCATGAATCGCAAGAACAAGGTCACCGCATAATGGCTGACGAACAGAACACCGAAACTGTCACGGATCTCGCCGATCTGAAGGACATCGCCGGCGACGCACCCGAAGGTGACGCTGCTACGATCGCGGTAAGCACTGCCCCGCTGCGCGAGCAGGAGCTGGACCAGCATGGCCGTGCCTATGCAACCGGCCGTCGCAAGGACGCAGTCGCCCGCGTCTGGCTGAAGCCGGGCAAGGGCGTGGTCACGGTGAACGGCAAGGAGCAGGACGTCTATTTCGCCCGCCCCACGCTGCGCCTGATCATCAACCAGCCCTTCGCGATCACCGAACGTGAGGGCCAGTACGATGTCGTCGCAACCGTGCGCGGTGGCGGACTGTCCGGCCAGGCCGGCGCTGTGAAGCACGGCATCAGCCAGGCGCTGGCGAAATACGAGCCGGCCCTGCGTGCGACCGTCAAGGCCGCCGGCTTCCTCACTCGCGACAGCCGCGTGGTGGAGCGCAAGAAGTACGGCCGCGCCAAGGCACGCCGCAGCTTCCAGTTCTCGAAGCGCTGATCGCTTCGACTACAACCAAATGCGAAAGGGCGGCCTGCAATGGGCCGCCCTTTTCTTATGTACTGGCATTCGCAGTCAGCGAAGATTCAGCGCTGCATCACCATAATGCCGAAAGCCAGGCCGGATGCGGCCAGGAAAAGCGGCCAGGACCAATACACCTGGTACTGCCCGGCATGCATGAGGTGAATCGACAGCTGACCGCCATGCGACCCTTGCGAGCCGATGATCAGCGAGATCACCCAGGTAAGTACGCCCCCAAGACCGGCGGCCTTGATCGCTTCCATGATTCATTCCCCGTTCTACCGCAGCCCAAGGCTGTCGGCTTCCTGAGTTAACTTCCTTAGTGACGCTATACCGATGGCGGTTAAGAATCTGATAAGCTGGCGCGCGCCGGATCAGGTTTCGCCGACCACGCGCTGTTCGACTTCGATACCGCTGTCGCGTGAACATGTGAGAACATTATAGCCCGCTGGCGCGCCGCGCAGCCGCGTTGAGAGCGTCCCGGCCCCGATCATGCGCACGGCGGCCCCATTTGCGCTGCGCCGCAGGTCGAAGGGAATATGCACGTGGCCCGAGACGACTGCATCGGCCCCCGCATCCGCGATCGCGGCAAAGGCGTCATTCCCGCCGATCGTCGGGTTGCGCTCCCCTTCACGCGCCGGAAGCAGGGGGTGGTGGCAGGTAACGATCTTCAAACGCGTATCGCCGGTCAACCTGCCCAGGTGTTGGATCGTCGCTTGGAGAGCATCGGCCCTCACAAAACCATCCGACCAGGGAAAGCGCGGCTGCACGCGTACCGTCGTCTTGAGCGGGACAAGCACGAGATCGTCAGACGCGAATTCGCTTCCCACTTCCGCATAGAGCTGGCGGAACCTGCGATAGGGGTCGGTAAACCGCTCCCACAGATTGTAATAGGGCATGTCGTGATTGCCGGCGCAAAGCACCACGCGAGTGCCCAATCCTGCGAAATATTCGCCTGCCTCGGCAAACTGGCCGTGCGTCGCGCGCTGTGTCAGGTCCCCCGTGCACAGCACCAGATCGGGCCGCTCTGCCCGCACCGCCGAGGCGAACTCCGCCAATCCCGGCCGGTTTTCGACTCCGAAATGCGGATCGCTAAGATGGAAGATGCGTGTCGTCATATTCTCAATGCCAAGCGGGATCACCTGGCCTTGGCAAGAACTATCTTGCCCTGCCGAGCCCCAATTCAGACGCGGTCGGTCAGTATCAGCCAGGCGGCGACGGCGTTGAGCGCGCTATAGGCGAGATAGGCCCACACCAGACCCGGCCAACCGCCATAGGCCAGCAGCATGGCCGCGAGCAGCACGAGAAACTCTGTGATCATGGTCAGGCGCCCGCCAAGCATATGCACGAACCACGGCATCTGGCCCAGCAGTGGATGGCCGCTCTCCAACACCGCCTTGTGCAGGGCGAAATTGCCAATTCCCAGAAAGAAGATGAACAGGATCGCCATGGCAATAATATTACGCTGCCGCCCGTCGGTTGGAAATAGTCGTTCGTCGGGCGGTCTATGCCGCCGGTCCGACCGGTTGCCCGTTGATCGAGCATTTCCTCGTAATCGTCGACCCTGTGCTGCGGTATCCCCCCGAACGGCCTAGCTATTTCTGTGCCGACAACATCTCGATCCCCCCGAATGGAGATTGTCGCGCATGGAGGAAACAATGATCAAGACTACCCTGACGTCTGCGGCACTTGGCCTCATGCTGGCCGCTACCCCCGCTGCCGCTGACACCTCGGAAACGCCCGGAGTGAAGATCGAATATCGCGATCTCGACCTCGACACCCCCGAAGGGCAGGAAAAGCTCGAACGACGCATCGATGCTGCGGCAAGCCAGATCTGCAAGCTGAATGAGCGGCGCACCGGAACCCGGCTTCCGTCGCGCGCAAGCAAGCAATGCTTCGCCGAGGCGCGCGCAACCGCGAAATCGCAAATGGCGACATTGATTGCCAACCAACAACGTGGCGGCTGACGCAAGATCAGCCACCGTTACCCGGTGCTCTTAGCGCTGGTGCATCTGGCGGTTCGGACCCAACCCAGTCCCGGGGTCCGGACCGCCCTTTCTTTTTATTGCATATGAAACCAATTTCGAGTCCCTTAACTGGGTGACTCGAATGTCCCTTGGAGGGTGATTAGCGGCCAGCCATGGCCTTCACTTTGGGGAGGTAGGTGCGCCCGATACGCATTGCCTCGCCATCTTCCAGTTCCGCCGACCATACGCCGAGCCCATCGTGCCTCAGGCCACGAATGCGCTCCTTACGCAATATGGTCGAGCGGTGGATACGGATAAACTCCGCCGGATCGAGCCGTTCTTCCAGTCCCGCAATCGTCTGCAACAGCAGATAGGATCGGCCACCGTCCCCCGGCAGGCCGACATGCAGGCGGACATAGTCACGCTCTGCATCGATCCGCGCCACTTCGTTCACATCGATCCGCAGGAGTTCGGAGCGATGCGGCACCCACAGCTCTTCGAGCCACTGACTGCTGCTTTCCCTTCGTGTGCCGCGTCTCGCGACCGCGCGTTCAATCGCCCGTTCGAGCCGGTCGGCCGCAACCGGTTTCAGCACGTAATCGATCGCTTCAAGGTCGAATGCATCGACCGCGAAATCCTCATGCGCCGTCACGAAGATCACGGCGGGTGCCTTTTCCCTTCCGGCAAGGACCTGCGCCACCGCCAATCCGTCCATCTCCGGCATGGTCATGTCGAGCAGGACCAGATCGGGCGACAGGGCATCGACCAGACGCAAGGCCGCCGCACCATCGCTGGCGGTTCCAACCACGTTGATGGCGGGAACATTGGCGCACAGCACTTGCATCCGCTCGACAGCGAGCGGTTCGTCATCGACGATCAGAGTGCGCAAAGGTGAATCTGTTGTGTCGTCGTCAGCCATTGCGTGTCAGCGGAATGCGGATCTCACTCTTGTAACCACCCGGCACAGGCGCAGAAGTCAAGACTACATCCGATCCAAAACGCGCCTCGAGCCGATCTTTGACATTGGCCAGGCCAATACCGAATCCATGGCTGGCACCTTCCGGGACGCCTGGGCCGTCATCGCTCACACTTATCACAAGCCGGTCAAATTCCTCGCGTGCAGCAATCGTGATGGTCACCGGGCGATTCAATGCCGAAACCGCATATTTGACCGAGTTCTCGACCAATGGCTGCAGGATCATGCCCGGCACGCGGGCATCGACCAGCTCCTCGGGCAGATCGAATACACAGCGCAGTCGTTCCGGGAAACGGACCGATTCGATATCGAGATAGAGCCGCTGCAGGTCGAATTCCTGCTGCAACTGCACATCCGAAGTCGGATCGTCGGCCAGGCTATGCCGGTAGAAACGCGAGATCGTCTGGATCATGCGTTCGGCGCGGTCGGCCTTGCCGGTCATGACCAGCGCGGAAAGCGAGTTGAGCGTGTTGAACAGGAAATGCGGATTGACCTGGTAGCGCAGCGAACGCAGCTCTGCCGCCTTCGCAGCATTGCGAAATTCACCGGCTCGCCGCTCCGCGGTACGAGCCTGGTAGCCTGCCAGCATGGCGAAATAGAGCGAAGCCCAGGCGAGAAGCAGAAAATACCGGCCAAGCGCAATGTCGAGGATCATGACCCATTGTTCGCGATCTGTCGGTGCAGGCACCACGATCACGCTTTCGGAAACCACGTCCTCTTCGGCGAAAAGGTCTCCGGTATTCTCGAATTTCTGGACCCGCTTGACCGGCACATCGACAATCAGATTGCCCGCTTCGTCGCGGCGCAGATTGCTGCCAGCCTCGCGGCCCACGCGCTGCTCTTCCTTGGCCTGAAGTTCCTCGAACACCCATTGGTTGACCTGGGCAATCGGAACGGCGATCGGCAGTGCCAGCACCAGCACCACTATCACGCGCATCCAGAAAGGCCGGCGGTCGAACAGCCGAATCAGCAGCCACAGCACCATTGTCATGGCGACGCCGACCAGCGAAACGACGCCCCGGCGCCAGAGCATCTCGTACTGGAACTCGAAGCCAACGATATAGCCGCGCATGGTGGTGATCGCGAAATAGACCAGCCACAGCGCGAATATGGACAGCACCACCGTCCGGAATGGAACGCTCGGACCCGAATCGCGTCCCTGTTTGGTTGCATTTGTATTCATTATGGTCGCCGAATACCGCGCGCGCGCAAACATGGCGAATCCGTCGTCGGGCACGGTCTGCCGTTCATCGAAAGTTCATCGAGCAAACGAGGTTTGGCAAATTGCTTCAAGCCAGCAGCGCATCGCTTGCGATCCGCTCTTTCCACTGTGCCGGAGCGAGGGTGTGGACGTTGGTTCCTTCGGAATCGACCGCGACAGTTACCGGCATATCCTTCACCGTGAACTCATAGATCGCTTCCATTCCAAGATCCTCGAAACCGACCACCTTGGCTTCCTTGATAGCCCGGCTGACGAGATAGGCTGCACCGCCCACCGCCATCAGATAGGCGACCTTGAAGCGACTGATGACTTCGACCGCATCGTGGCCGCGCTCGGCCTTTCCAATCATCGCCAGCAAGCCCAGGTCGAGCATCATATCGGTGAACTTGTCCATCCGCGTGGCGGTGGTCGGCCCGGCCGGACCCACAACTTCACCCATCACCGGATCGACCGGTCCGACGTAGTAGATCGCGCGTCCCTTGAATTCGACCGGAAGCTCTTCGCCCTTGTCGAGCATTTCCTGGATGCGCTTATGCGCTGCGTCGCGCCCCGTCAGCATGGCGCCATTGAGCAGCAGGCGATCGCCCGCCTTCCAACTCGCGACTTCCTCAGGTGTCAGATTGTCAAGATCGACCCGCTTCGCTTCCGCATCGGGCTTCCATTCGACCTTGGGCCACTGATCGAGGTCCGGTTGCGGAATATAGGCCGGTCCTGAACCGTCCATCACCACGTGCGCGTGGCGGGTGGCGGCGCAATTGGGGATCATCGCTACGGGCTTGCCTGCGGCGTGGCAGGGCCAATCCAGGATCTTCACGTCGAGCACGGTCGACAGACCGCCCAATCCCTGAGCGCCGACGCCCTGGGCGTTGACTGCATCGAAGATGTCGATCCGCAACTGCTCGATGTCGGTCTGGGCTCCGCGCGCCTTGAGCTGACCCATGTCGATCGGATCCATCAGGCTTTGCTTGGCGAGCTTGACGCAATGCTCCGCCGTGCCACCGATCCCGATTCCCAGCATTCCTGGCGGACACCAGCCGGCACCCATCGAGGGAATCTGTTCCAGCACCCAGTCGATGATATTGTCGCTGGGGTTCATCATCTTGAACTTGGACTTGTTCTCGCTGCCTCCGCCCTTGGCTGCAACGTCGATTTCGACCTTGCTGCCAGGCACCATCTCGACCGAAAGCACGCAGGGCGTGTTGTCGCGCGTGTTGCGGCGGGTGAAGGCCGGGTCGGCCAGGATCGATGCGCGCAGCTTGTTCTCCGGATGGTTGTAGGCCCGGCGTACGCCTTCATCGACCACCTCTTGCAGGCTCCGCTTCGAATCGAGGCGGCATTCCTGCCCCCATTTGACGAAAACATTGACGATGCCCGTGTCCTGACAGATCGGCCGGTGCCCTTCCGCACACATGCGGCTGTTGGTCAGTATCTGCGCGATGGCATCCTTCGCGGCAGGCCCTTGTTCCGCCTCATAGGCTTTGCCCAACGCCTGGATGTAATCCATCGGATGGTAGTAAGAGATGTACTGCAAGGCATCCGCAACGGTCTCAATCAGATCGTCTTCGCGAATTGTGGTCATGTCGCTCATCGATGAAGCGCTCCTGTCGATCGAATCCGAAGTCCCTTAAGCAGGACCGGGAGCTAGCGTCAAAGCGCTTGGCGGTTGGCATTGCAATCGCTAGGGCACGATCCCATAGGTGATTGACCAAGTGTGTTATCAGTGTAATACAGCCCGGAAGCAAGACCGTGAGTGATATGTCAGCAGCCCGAAAAGCCATGATCGACAGCCAGTTGCGTACCAGCGGCGTCAACGAAGCATTCGTGCTTTCCCGCATGAGCGCCGTCGCGCGCGAGGACTTCGTGCCCGAAGCAGCGAAGAGCGTAGCCTATATGGATCGCGCCGTGCCTTTAGGTGACGGACATTTCCTTCCTGCCCCGCTGGTGCATGGAAAGATCCTGTCCGAAGCCGCGCCGGACGCAGGCGACCGTGTGCTTGTGGTCGAAGGTGGCACTTCGTACCTGGCCGAACTGACGCGCCCGCTGGTTGCGCAGCTCGATAGCATCTCCGCGGAAGAAGCGGCAGGCAAGCCGAGCCTTGGCAAGTCCTACTCGCTGATTCTGGTCGAAGGCGCGATCGAGCATCTGCCTGAAGGGCTGGCCGCTCTACTGCGGGACAATGGCCGGATCGTTACCGGCCTGGTGCTGCGCGGCGTCACCCGCCTCGCCAGCGGACGCAAGGTCGCCGGCAAGGTAGCACTACAGCCACTGGCCGAAATCGGCATCCCCGTGCTCCACGAGTTCGACCGGCCCAAGGAGTGGAACTTCTGAGCATGGCCGCTACCGCAGGGATTTCCGGGCGGCTTATGGCCGCGCTCGCCATTGGCACGATGCTGGCAGGTTTGCCAGCGGCGGCACATGCGGAAACCCTGCGAGAAGCATTGGTCGGCGCCTACAACACCAATCCCAATCTCCAGGCCGCGCGTGCGCAGCAGCGCGCCACGGACGAAAATGTACCGATCCAGAAGTCGCAGGGACTGCCCAATGCGAGCGCGACCGCGCAGCATATCGAGTTCCTGCGCAATTCGCCTAACAGCTTCACTGCGCCCGAACGACGGATCCAGATCGGGCCGGATCTTCAGGTGCCAATCTATTCGGGCGGGTCGGTCAAGAACTCGGTCAAGGCCGCCAAGCAGCGCGTCGGTGCCGGTCAGGCCGATCTGCGCGGCACCGAAAGCGCCATCTTCGCGCAGGTCGTGGCCGCCTATATGGATGTGCTGCGCACCGAAGCCGTGGTTGAACTCTCCCAAGCACAAGTCGCATTCCTCAAGGTCAATCTCGAAGCGACCACAGACCGGTTCGAGATCGGCGATTTGACGCGGACCGATGTGGCGCAATCGCAATCGCGCCTCGCGGTGGCCGAAGGCGATTTGCGCGGAGCACGCGCCAATCTGATTGGTGCGCGCGAGACCTATATCGAGCTGGTTGGGCGGGCACCGACTGACCTCGAACCGCCACCGCCACTGCCGGGCCTGCCCGAGACTGTTGGCGAAGCGGTGGTCAGTGCGCTCGAGAACAATCCCGACCTGATTGCCGCGAAAGAACGCGCCAAGGCCGCAAATTATGATTCGGAAGTTGCCGGGTCGGGCAGATTGCCGACGCTCGGCGTCTTCGCCGGTCTGGACTACACCGATTATTTCGGCACGCTTGGTGGGCCCATCTCGTCCGATTTCTCGCAAAGCGAAACAACCGCCCAGGCGGGCGTGCAGCTTACCATCCCGCTGTTTCAGGGTGGCCGCCCCGCCGCGCAGCAACGCCAGGCCTATGCCCGCGAAAGCGCCGCGCTGGAGCAGGTCAACGCTACCGAACGCAGCGTCATCGCCCAGGTCCGCGCCGCCTGGTCCAGCTGGCAGGCTGCCAATGCCATTATCGCCAGCTCACAGGTTGCGGTCGACGCCGCCGCGCTCAGCCTTGAAGGTGTGCGGGCAGAGAATTCGATCGGAAATCGGACGATTCTCGATGTGCTCAATGCCGAGCAGGAACTGAACTCGGCCCAGGTCCAGCTCGTGACAGCACGGCGCAATGCCTATGTCGCGGGATTCAGCCTGCTGGCGGCGATGGGCCGCGCCGAGGCGCGCGACCTCAACCTCGAAACGGGCGGCCCACTCTATGACCCGCAGGTCAATTATGAACGGGTACGCGGCAAGATCTTCGACTGGGATCGCGACCCTGAACCGCAAGCCATTTCAACCAGGACCGTTGACATCCCGGCCCCCGACGCGACAATTGAAGTGCAGCAAGAATCGGCTGACGTCACTGGCGATTGACGTCACTGCGCAGCCGACAGGCACAAGGGGACCACGGGCGTTGCCGCAGGAAAACGAAGCTTCCGTCGAGGAAATCCTCGAATCGATCAAGAAAGTGATCGCGCGCGACAATCGCGACAGCGCGCTGGAAATGCGCCGCCGCCGTGAGACCGAAGGCGTGATTCGCACGTCACAGGGCGGCGATTCCGAAGGTTCTGCAGCGGGTATGCCGGATGACGATGAAGTGCTCGATCTGGGCGAGATGGAGTTCGCCGAAGATTTTGACGAAGACGCAGACGGTTTCGAGGACGAAGACGAAGGCGGCCCGATCGACGCACCGCTGACCAATGAAGCAGTACGCGATTCGATGCGCGAAAATTTCGCTGCACTAGCCATGCTTTCCGAGCCAGGCGCTCCGCCGCAGATCGTGCGTTCGGGCGAAACCTCGCTCGAGGGTCTGGTGCGCGACATGCTGCGCCCGATGCTGGCCGAATGGCTCGACAAGAATCTGCCGGGCATGGTCGAGAAGATGGTTCAGGCCGAAATTGCGCGGATTGCCGGCAAGCGCCGTTGACAGGTCCCGCCCCGGCGCAGCAGATCGTTTAGCGATGGGGCCATTAGGGAAAGCCGTGTGACAGAGCTCGAAGCCGCCCAACGCGCATTGTCGAAGATCGGCGGCGAGACTATCGAACGGCACATCTTCCTTTGCGCCATGAGCGAAAAGCAGCAGTGCTGCCGACGCGAACAAGGCGAGCGGTCGTGGAAATACCTCAAGAAGCGGCTTACCCAGCTCGGCCTGGCAGGGCCGAAACGTACGGATGGAACCGGCGGTGTTCAACGGACCAAGGCAGATTGCCTGCAGATTTGCGCTTCGGGGCCGATCGCGCTGATCTGGCCCGATCGCGTGTGGTATCACTCAGCCAATGAAGAAGTGCTGGAACGCATCATCCAGCAGCATCTCATCGGCGGCGAAGTGGTGGAGGAATACCGCCTCAAGGCCGAAACTGAGGATTAGTCCTCGTCGCTCTTGGGCAGGCGATTGTCGACCGAGGCGTCGTGACCGGTACCGTTGGAGAGGAATACCAGCCCCATCAACGCGCTCATCAGCAGCATCGAGAAACCGATGCCGAGCGCCACGGCGATGTAGAAATGCACCGAAACGCTGCCTTCGGTCTTGTAGAGCAGCGCCAGGGCAATCGCGACCACGCCCACAGTCACGCCGAACATAAATCGCATCAGGCGGCGGTAGCGGGCCCAGGCATGGGCGGCACTTTGCGGGTCTTCAAGCGGTGATTTGGGAACCATGCCGCCCCCATGCTCCCCCGGCGTGGTGGTTGCAATGGGAGATTCGCCAGACCGAGCACACTTGCCGACTCGCCTTTTCGCCCGCAGAATGGCATTCTTGGGACGGTAAACCGGAGGAACGCCATGGATATTGCGCAGCTCATCGCCAATCGCAGTGCGGGAGAGATAATCTCCTGCGATGTCTCTGCAACGATGCGCGACGCCATAGCGGTCCTGGCCAGCAAGAGGATCGGCGCCTTGCCGGTCATGGACGCGGGCCGCGTAGTCGGCATTTTCTCCGAACGCGATGTAATCTATCGCCTGGCGGACGAGGGTGACATCTGCCTGTCGCGGCCACTGGGCGAAGTGATGACGGCACCGCCCATCACGGTCGATCCGCGGACCAATGTTTTGGAAGGTCTTTCGCTGATGACGCGGCGCAGGATCCGCCACTTGCCCGTGGTCGAAAACGAGCAGTTGGTCGGCTTCATCTCGATCGGGGATCTCGTGAAATCCCGGCTCGACGAGATCCAGCACGAAGCCGAGGCAATGCGCGAATATATCCAGACCGCTTGAGCTTCGGGCCTGCACTTCCTAGATTTGGGCCATGGCACAAGCCCTAGTCCTGACCCCCGCAGCGGCCAAGCGCGTCGCATGGATCGCCGAAAAGCAGGCGAAACCCGCAATCCTGCGTCTTTCGGTCGAGGGCGGCGGGTGCTCGGGCTTCCAGTACAAATTCGATCTCGCGCCCTCGGTAGAAGGCGATGACAGCGTGAGCGAGACCGATAGCGTCAAGCTGGTAGTCGACCCCGTGAGTCTCGATCTGGTCGGCGGCAGCATTGTCGATTTCGTCGAATCGCTGGGCGGTGCAGCATTCCGGGTAGAAAATCCCAATGCGGCGGCCGGTTGCGGCTGCGGATCGAGCTTCGGGATTTAGGTTAGACCCCGCGTCTTTCTTGGGGCACTAAGCCCAGATGAAGATCGCCACATTCAACATCAACGGGATCAAGGCCCGCCTGCCGCGCTTGAAGGAATGGCTGGAGGAAACGCGCCCTTCAGTTGCCTGCCTGCAGGAAATCAAGTGCATGGATGAGAACTTCCCTGCGCATGAATTCGAGGCAATCGGATACAGGGCCATCTGGCATGGCCAGAAAAGCTTCAATGGTGTCGCGATCCTGGTCGACGAAAAGGCCGGGTTATCCGGACCTATCGAGGTCCTGCGTGGCCTTCCTGGCGACAATGAAGATGAACAGGCGCGCTATCTCGAAGCCGATGCGGGCGGCGTTCGGATCGTCTGCATCTATCTGCCCAACGGCAATCCGCAACCGGGGCCGAAGTTCGACTACAAGCTTGCCTGGATGGAGCGCTTGCGCACTCGCATGAATGAGATCTGGCAGTCGGAGACGCCGTGCGCGGTGCTGGGCGATTTCAACGTCATCCCGCATGACGACGATGTCTGGGCAGTCAAGGCGATGGAAGAGGATGCACTGATGCAGCCTGAATCGCGCGATGCCTATGCCCGCCTGCTGGGTGACGGCTGGACCGACGCCATGCGCACGCTCAATCCGCGCGGCGGTGTGTGGACCTATTGGGACTATCAGGCAGGCGCATGGCAGAGGGACCATGGGTTCCGGATCGATCACATCCTTCTGACGCCCGAATTGGCCGACAGGCTCGAAGCGGTGGGTGTCGACCGCACGCATCGCGGGCGGGAAAAGGCGAGCGACCATGCTCCCGTCTGGGTCAGACTGCGCGACTAGCGCTCACTTGATGCAAAAACGGGCGGGAGAAACCCCGCCCGCAAGCGTGACTGGATGCCGGCCGGTCAGGCCGACGTTCGAATGTCATCGATAGAAGATATGCGTGCTGATGGTCGCGCGGGCGACTTTCTTGCGGCTCCAGCTCGGACGCACATATTTCGCATGGAAATAAAGCGAATCCTGCGCTGCGGATTCCCACAGACCTTCATGCGCAATGCGAGCGATCGCCTTGGCCCGCTTCCACGCGGAAGAACCGGTGCGAATGCTGGGCATGTGGCCGTTCTTCACGAAAGAGAACTGCGCGCGCTGGTGGACTACGCCGCAATAGCTTGATGGGAACTGCGTCGATTCGGTGCGGTTGATGATAACCTGAGCGACGGCGAGCTGCCCGGCCAGGGGCTCACCGCGCGACTCGAAGTAGACTGCACCTGCCAGGCAACGCATTTCGTCGCTGAGGGCATAATCCTTCGAAGTCTGCGCAACCAGTTCGCGCAATGATTCAGCGGAGGTTTCGGTGACGGTCTCGGCTTCTTCCGCCGGTTCTTCCGGCAGGGCCTGGACCACTTCTTCTGAAACGAACACCGGCGCCACATTGGCCGAAGCCTGGGCCTGCATTTCGATCATGCTTTCGCCCAGATCGGAATCCTGGGCGAATGCGCCGGAAGTTTCGGCGCTTGCAATAGTCAGACTGGTAGCTGCGATAAGCGCAGCAGCAGTGATGCTATGGGTCTTACGACTCATATTCCCGTACAAACGTGCGGTTGACGAGCTCAGACGCAGGCTGGGACCTGTTCGCGGTTGTTGCGATTAGAGAGGTTGGTCCATCTATAGGCCTGCCGGCCGCCCCCCGTCTGCGTGCTAACTCTCTGGCCTTATTGCCATGCAGAGCCGCCTGCGCACCTGGAAGCTGGCGCGGCACATAGGGATCAAGGCATTTTCGTCAAGTTAATGCGGCAGGGATGCGATGAACCGTTCTGCATCAGCGATGTCTACCTCGATAATCCAGATATCGGGGTCCTGACGCTTTCTCCGCTCAAGGTATTCGCCAAATTCTTCTTTATTTTCATCATTTTGCCGCTTTGCAGCAATAAACGGTCGGGAGCCGTCCAATTGAGGCATCCTTTCGAAAAGTGTAACCTCTTCGCCACGATACATAGTTAAGATCAGAACCGTCCCGGCATCCCTTTCGCCGCGCGAAATCACTGTTGCGAAGCCACCCTTGTCCTGAATCATCCGAATCAGGCCGGCAACCTCAAGATGTGCCGGGAGACGCCCTTCCAAGACCTATTCCGTCCCCGGCGAATAGCCGGGCAGGCTGGAAAGCGGGATTCGCGAGCGCATGAAGGTGCCGGTCCCCCGACCGATTTCATCGCCTTCCGCATCGACCAGCCGCGAATCGGCCACGAAAACGCGCCGTTTACCGCTGATCCAGCGGCCTTCCGCCACCACTTTCCCGCTTTTCACGGGTTTGGTGAAGTGAAGGTTGAAGCTGGTGGTAAGCAGGAAGCGGTCGGTCGCGAGCGTATTCGCGGCATAGAAAGCAGCGTCATCCAGCATCTTGAAATAGATCGTGCCATGGGCCGCGCTGGCGGCGTGGTGATAGCGCTCGTCGACCTCAAAGGTGATGCGCGAAGTACCTTCGCCGGTTATCGCCAGTTGCGAATCGAACAATTGGTTGATCGGCGCCGAGGCATAAAGTCGCTCAAGCGCGCGATAGTGGAGCTTCGCACCACTCGATTCGCCTGCCTCAGGCGGCATCGCGCTCGAATTGGTTGCAGAGAAGCGCGTAAATCGCTTCGCTGTCGGGCGCTTCCATCAGCGCATCATGGATCGAATCGTCGCGAACCGTGCGCGAAAGCGCTGCCAGGGCATGCAGATGGGTCGCCCCGGCATTCTCGGGCGAAAGCATACCGAACACCAGGTCGACGGGCATGCCGTCGGCAGCATCGAAGTCGACCGGAGTTTCGAGCCTGAGCAAGACCACCGAAGGTCGCTTTACTTCATCCGATCGTGCGTGCGGAATGGCGACTCCCCGCCCGAACCCGGTAGATCCGAGCGCTTCTCGCTCTTCGAATCCATCGAGCGCCCGCTCGGCGTCAATGCCGTAGATATCGGCAAAGATCTCCGCGATCCTGGTCAGCACTTCAGGTTTCGCTTGCAGGCGCGCCGTCTTTACCGCCTCGGGTAGCAGTTGGAAATTAACGTTCATGGCAAGCTTATTCGATCTTGATTCCAGTTACATGCAGTGAGCGACAAGCGGCTTCAACGCCTCGAATCGGCGCCGTCTCTGGCGTTTTCGCTGTGGATGCCTTCCCGTTCCGGCCCATAGAGAGCCATGAGGCATTACCTCGGTTCGACCCACCCGATCGACCCATCGGCGCGGCGGTAAACCATATTATGGCGCCCAGTGCCAGCGTTTTTGAAAAACAGCGCCGGTGTATCCCGCAAATCCAGCATCATGACCGCATCGGCCACGCTCGCTTCGGGGATGTCCGTGCTCGTCTCCGCGATGATCGGCGGAGCGTCGGACGTGACTTCCTCGTCCGTCTCATCGGCAGCGAAGATCGTATAGGCGGCCTCTTCCTGCTGCATCGCATAGGTGGATTGCTGGTGACGGTCCTGGATCCGGCGCTTGTAGCGGCGCAGCTGCTTGTCGATCTTCTCCGCCGCGCCGTCCAGCGCCTGGTGAGCGTCGTGGGCCTGCGCCTGCGCCTTTACGATCATGCCCTGCATGACGTGCGTGACGATATCGCAACTGAATGCCCCTGCGGGCGCTTTGCCAAAGGTGACATGCGAGGATAGGGCACGGTCGAAATACTTGTCGACGATCCCGCCGAGCCGGTCAGCGACATGCTCCTGCAATGCAGAGCCGGTTTCCATCTGATGCCCAGATACGCGAATATCCATGTCGGTCCTTTCCTTGCTTCTTGTTGTTGCCGGGCCAGTCAAACAGGCCCGGAAATTCAGTTGTTCCAGAGAGGATTCTCGATCTTCCCGATAAATGTTGCGTGCCGCTGCAGTTCTTCCTCGCTCGCCGCGTGAGGCCTTGGTTCGCGCCGCTCGCCCGTCGCGCGAGAGAGGATCTTGTCCTTTGCGCCCTCGTTGGCGCGTTCGGTGGCGGTATCATCCTCCGCGAGCCCCAGTCCGATCTGCCTTCCGCCGGTCAGCTCGACATAGACCTGTGCCAGCAATTCGGCATCGAGCAGCGCGCCGTGCTTCACACGATGGCTCCGATCGATGCCATAACGGGTACACAAGGCGTCGAGCGAAAGCTTGGCGCCCGGGTGCTTCTTGCGCGCAATGGCAACGGTATCGACCATGCGGCTGGTGCAGACCGCTTCCATCGACGCCAGTTCCAGCTCTGTGTTGAGAAAGCCGAAATCGAACCCGGCATTATGCGCGACCAAAGGCGAATCGCCCAGGAACTCGAGCAGTTCGGCGGCTTTCTCAGGGAACAGCGGCTTGTCGGCCAGGAAAGCGCTTGAAAGCCCATGCACCGCTTCAGCGGCGGCGGGCATATCGCGCTGCGGATTGAAATAGGCGTGATAGGTAGAGCCGGTCGGAACCCTGTTGAAGAGTTCAATGCATCCGATTTCAACCAGCCGGTCTCCCGTCTTGGGATCCAATCCGGTGGTCTCGGTGTCGAACACGATCTCACGCATTGATTCCCATATCGGCCTTCAATTGCCTTGGCGCAAGGGATTCAAAGGTCGATTCCGATGAATTATTTATCGCGCAGGTTCTCGATCAGCTCTTTGACCGCCGCTTCGGTCTCGGCAAGTGGGGTTCCGGTGTCGATAACATAGTCGGCACGCTCGCGTTTTTCTGCATCGGGGACCTGAATCGAGAGGATATGCGCGAATTTGTCAGGCGTCATTCCTTCGCGCGCAAGCACCCGTTTGCGCTGAACTTCAGCAGGAGCGGATACGACGATCACCGCATCGACCTGCTCATACCCGCCCTTTTCAAACAGCAGGGGTATGTCGAACACCACCATCGGCGCGCCAGCGTGTTCGATCATGAAGGCCTGGCGCTCAGCGGCAACGGCGGGATGGACGATCTCCTCCAGACGTTTGAGCGCAGCGGGATCGGCAAAGACTTGCGCACCCAGTTCCTCGCGCTTCACTCCGTCCGGCCCCGTGGATCCGGGAAAACCCGCTTCGATCGCCGGGAGCAGCACACCGCCCGGTCCCTGCATTCGCCTCACTTCGGCATCGGCGTCGAACACCGGCACACCTGCTCGCTCGAACATGTCGGCGACGGTCGACTTTCCCATGCCGATCGAGCCGGTGAGGCCGAGGATCTTGGGATGGCTCATCGCGTCAAAATCTCGCGCAACTCCCGATCCCCATCGTTGCGAGGTGCAGCGACTCCAAAGAACTTTTCGAAAGCGATCGCCGCCTGGCCGATCAGCATGGAGAGCCCGTCCACCGTCTCAAATCCTGCGGCGCGGGCGGCAGCAAGCAGCGGAGTTTCGAGCGGATAGGTGACGATATCATAGATGATCGAACCGGGCGGCACATGGCTGAAGTCCAGCTCCAGCGGTGGCTGGCCCGCCATGCCGAGTGGGCTGGCATTGACGACAAGATCGAGGCAGCCCTCGCGGTCGTCGAAGGCAAAATCGGTCGGGTCGGCAAAATGGGCGAGGTCGATCGCATGACGCTCGCCATCGGGTGCCAGTTCATCGAGCAGCGCACGGGCTTTTTCCGGGTTTCGCCCGGCGAGGACCAGCGTGAAGCCTTCGCCGGCAAGCGCAGTGATGATCGCCCGTGCCGCGCCGCCGGTGCCGAGAACGCGCGCCATGCGGAAAAGGTGCTGCTTCTCCAACTCCTTGCGCAGTGGTTCGAGAAAACCCCCGGCATCGGTGTTGTATCCCTTGAGCTCCCCGCCCCCGAGTGGAACGATCGTATTGACTGCACCGATAGCGCGGGCGAGCGGATCGATCGCATCGAGCGCTTCCATCACCGCCTGCTTGTGCGGCATGGTGACGTTGCAGCCACGCCAATCGGAATCGTCACGGCATTCGGCAAGGTAGCCAGCCAGTCCGTCACTGGGAACGTGGCACGCCCGATATTCCGCTTCGATCCCCAGCTTGCCGAGCCAGAAATTATGGATCGCGGGCGATTTCGATTGAGCAATCGGATCGCCGATGACTTCTGCGTAGGGCGTCACGATTCAAGCACCCCCAGCTCGCGCAAGGCGCCGAGCACTGGAAGCAAGGGCATGCCGAGCACGGTGAACTGGTCGCCCTCAATTCGTTCGAACAATTGCACGCCCATGGCTTCGATCCGGAACACGCCGACGCAATGGCCGACTTCCGGCCATTCATGATCGAGATAATGCTCGACAAAGCTCTCCGAAAGCTCCCGCACATGCAGCTGCGCGAGTGCGGCCTGGCTCCATTCGCAAGTGTCATCGCGCACCAGAGCTGCCGCGCTATGCAGCTCCATCACCTTGCCGGAGAAGAAGCGCAAATGCTCTGCTGCCTGGGCGCGGTTTGCTGGCTTGTCGAAACGCTGACCCTCGCACACCACCAGGCTGTCGCTCCCCAGCACCAGCCGGCCCGGATGTTCCATTGCGACCGCCTGTGCCTTTGCGACAGCCAGCGCTTCGGCCACCTCTGCCGCTACGCAACCCTCAAGCCCCCTTTCAACCGCTCGCTCGTCCAGCGCTGCAGGGATTGCATCATGGGCCACGCCTGCCGCGTCGAGCATGGCCCGGCGCGACTGCGATTTTGACGCCAGGATAATCATATCGGCTTGGAACCAAGCAAGGAGGGATTCTCATCCGATCCGCGCTGGCTCAGCAGCCGGATCGCAGCAGCAGCCGTCTCTTCGATCGAGCGCCGGGTCACATCGATCACCGGCCAGCCATTGTCGGCAAACATCCGGCGCGCATATTTCACCTCGTCGCGCACATGCCCGTCATCGACATAGCTGGTCTCCGTATCCTCATGCAGGCTGAGCAGCCGGTTGCGGCGAATCTGCACCAGACGTTCCGGCGCGGTAGTCAGCCCGATCACCAGCGGCCGGCGCAAACGGAACAGCGCTTCGGGCGGCGGGCTTTCAACCACGATCGGGATATTGGCGGTCTTGTAGCCGCGATTGGCAAGATAGATGCTGGTGGGCGTTTTCGAGGTGCGCGACACGCCAGCAAGCACCAGGTCGGCCTGTTCCCAATTCTCCCAGCCCACGCCATCATCATGCGCGATGGTGAACTGGATCGCTTCGACACGCTTGAAATAGGCTTCATCCATCAAGTGCTGGCGGCCCGGGCGCCCATGCGCCTCTTGCCCCAATTGCGATTCGAGAGCTTCTGTCACGGCGTCGAGCACAGGCACTGCGGGCAGGCCAATCTGGCGGCAATGTTCTTCCAGCCGAGCGCGCGTTTCGGCATTGACCAGAGTGAAAAGAACGAGGCCGGGGTTAGCGGCAAGATCGGGCACGATCCGGTCGAGATGCTGACGCGATCTCACCATCGGCCAAAAATGGCGCGTGACGTCGGCATCCTCGAACTGAGCAAGCGCCGCCTTGGCGATCATCTCGAGTGTTTCGCCGGTCGAATCCGAAACCAGATGGAGGTGCAGCCGATACATGGAGAGCTTATGTATTCATTGCGGAGTTTTGGCCTTTATCGCCTGTGGAGAACAACCGGCATAAACCACGGGAGAAACCTGCCGACAAGTTCGGGGAGGAAAGCCATGCCCACTATCAGCCCTTTCCCCCATGTGTTTCTCGACATGGCGGGGTGGTTTTCGACAGGCTGGGGACAAGGCGAATAAGTTTGACTCGACTCACGCAATCCGGCGATTCGCGTCAAGGCATGGTACTTTGCATCGCGGGAGAAATCGGGCAGAGGGCCGCTGTCCCCGAAATCCACAGGGCCAACAGACTCCATCATCCTTCTATAAATTTACTTATTTTATTGATTGGACCCTTCGAATGCCTGGCTTGCTCCTCGAAACGCTGAAAGGAAAGCGATCGGACAAGGTGCCCATGTGGCTCATGCGCCAGGCTGGGCGCTACCTCCCGGAATATCGCGCTTTGCGGGCGGAGAAGGGCGGTTTTCTCGATCTCGTCTATGACAGCGAGGCTGCTGCCGAAGTTACTGTGCAACCGATCCGGCGGTTCGGTTTCGACGGCGCGATCCTGTTCTCCGATATATTGATCGTGCCGCATGCCATGGGGCAGGGGCTTGAGTTCCTTGCGGGCGAAGGACCCAAGCTCTCGCCACGATTGCTCGACGCGCGGCTTGAGAGTTTCACTGCTGCGCCCGAACGCTTCGATCCGGTCTATGAGACGGTACGCCTGTGCCGTTCGCAGCTGGCAAGCGATGTGACCATGCTCGGCTTTGCCGGTAGCCCCTGGACTGTCGCGACCTATATGGTCGCTGGCGAAGGTAGCCGTGACCAGCATGAGACGCGTGCCTTGGCCTATCGCGATCCCGCGCTTTTCCAGGCAATCATCGATGCGATTGCCGATGTGACGATCACCTATCTGCGCGGCCAGATCGATGCTGGAGCCGAAGCGGTGCAATTGTTCGATAGCTGGGCTGGCAGCCTGGCGCCCGACGAATTCTCGCGCTGGGTGATCGCGCCCAATGCCCGCATCGCCGCGGCGCTGAAGGAGTCGCATCCCGGTGTTCCCGTGATCGGATTCCCCAAGGGTTCGGGCGAGAAATTGCCCGCCTATGCCCGCGAAACGGGCGTCGATGCAGTGGGTGTGGATGAAACCGTCGATCCGGTCTGGGCCAATGAAGCCTTGCCCGAAGGGATGCCGGTGCAAGGCAATCTCGATCCGCTCTTGCTGCTGGCTGGCGGGGACCGGCTGGTGGACCGGACACGCGAGGTCCTGCACGCCTTTGCTGAGCGTCCGCATGTCTTCAATCTGGGCCACGGGATCGGCCAGCATACGCCCATCGCGCATGTCGAGGCGCTGGTTGCGACGGTTCGCGGAGGTTAGGGGGTGACGAACGCCCTGGGCCTTCCTAAATGCACGGAGCAATGCAGGACGCTCTCGCCATGATCTATCTCTGGCTCAAGGCCGGCCACATCATCTTCGTGATTTTCTGGATGGCGGGCCTGTTCATGCTGCCGCGGCTGTTCGTCTATCACCAGGAAGCGCCCGAAGGTTCGGAAGAGGCGGCGCGCTATACCGAACGCGAGCAGCGGCTGCTCAAGATCATCCTTTTGCCCTCGATCATCGTAGTCTGGGTGCTTGGGCTGGCGCTGGCCATGACGACCGGTGCATTCAGCCAGGGCTGGTTTCACGCCAAGTTACTGTTGGTGCTGTTGCTCTCGGGTTATCACGGCTGGCTCGCATCCTATGCGAAGAAACTGGCGCGCGGTGAGCGTTCTCTGGATGGCAAGACGCTGCGCCTGCTCAACGAAGTGCCGGGTCTCGCTGCCGCACTGATCGTGGTGCTGGTGGTGGTGAAGCCCTTCTGATCGGCGCGGATCATCGCTGCTTCGGTCAAACACTTCACTCTTCGATTGACGGCGCTGCCGCAGGCCCGTATTTTGTCACTCCAATTCCGGTTCAGGCTCCGCATTTCTGCGTAGCCCGGTCTGCTTTCTCCAAGCCCAAGCCCTTTTCGACACCACATCGTTTGGGGCGCCTCGTCCACAGAGGTAACGACCTGCCGGCCATCTCCTAGACGGAATAAAGAAATGCATCTCAAGGAACTCAAACAGAAAACCCCGGCCGAGCTTGTCGCGATGGCCGAAGAACTGGGCGTCGAAGGCGCCAGCACCATGCGGCGACAGGACCTGCTGTTCAGCATCCTGCGCGAACTGGCCGAAGACGAAGAGTATGAAGACAAGATCATGGGCGTCGGCACGATCGAAGTGCTGCAGGATGGCTTCGGCTTCCTGCGTTCGCCCGAGGCCAATTACCTCGCCGGGCCCGACGATATCTATGTTTCGCCCAACCAGATCCGCAAATGGGGTCTGCGTACCGGCGATACGGTCGAAGGCGAGATCCGCGCTCCCAGGGACGGTGAGCGCTATTTTGCCCTGACGAGCCTCACCAGCGTCAATTTCGACGAGCCGGAGGCTGTGCGCCACCGCACCAATTTTGATAACCTCACGCCGCTCTATCCGGACCAGAAGCTGACGCTCGACACGATCGATCCGACGGTGAAGGACAAGTCGGCCCGCGTGATCGATATTATCGCGCCGCAAGGGAAGGGTCAGCGCGCGCTGATCGTCGCGCCGCCGCGTACCGGCAAGACGGTGCTGCTGCAGAACATCGCCAAGGCCATCACCGATAATCACCCTGACGTGTTCCTGCTGGTCCTGCTTGTCGACGAGCGGCCGGAAGAAGTGACCGACATGCAGCGCAGCGTGAAGGGCGAAGTGATTTCCTCGACCTTCGACGAGCCGGCCAATCGCCACGTCCAGGTCGCCGAAATGGTGATCGAGAAGGCCAAGCGCCTCGTCGAGCACAAGCACGATGTCGTGATCCTGCTCGATTCGATCACCCGCCTCGGCCGTGCCTACAACACCGTCGTGCCCAGCTCGGGCAAGGTGCTGACCGGCGGTGTCGACGCCAATGCGCTGCAGCGTCCCAAGCGCTTCTTTGGTGCGGCGCGTAACATTGAGGAAGGCGGTTCGCTGTCGATCATTGCTACCGCGCTGATCGATACCGGCAGCCGTATGGACGAAGTCATCTTCGAAGAGTTCAAGGGCACCGGCAACAGCGAAATCGTGCTCGACCGCAAGGTTGCCGACAAGCGCATCTTCCCTGCGCTCGACGTGGGCAAGAGCGGTACCCGCAAGGAAGAGCTGCTGGTCGAAAAGGACAAGCTTTCCAAGATGTGGGTGCTGCGCCGTATCCTGATGCAGATGGGCACAGTCGATGCGATGGAATTCCTGCTCGACAAGATGAAGGATTCGAAGACCAACGAAGACTTCTTCGAGACCATGAACCAGTAGGTTTGCACTGTCTGCCCCGCGCCATATCGTGCTCACCGGAGCGCCCGGCGCGGGCAAGACGACTTTGCTGGATGCAGCTTCGGGTGCGGGCCTGCGAACCTCGCCCGAGGTCGCTCGCGAACTGCTCCAGCGACCGGGCGGGATGGAATTGCGCGAAAGCGATCCGCTCGGTTTCGCCGAAGCCATGCTCGATGCGCATAGGCGCGAGTTTGAGCGGCATGGTTCGGCGCAGGATTCAGGGCAGGGCGAGGCCAACCCGGTGCTGTTCGATCGCGGCTTTCCCGATGTCGTCGGATTTCTCGAAGTCTCAGGCCTTCCAGTCTCGCCTGCAATCGACCGGGTTTGCCGCGAGCTGCGTTATCTCGGCCCCGTTCTGCGCGCGCCGGCCTGGGCCGAGATTTACCGGCAGGATGCCGAGCGAATCCAGAACTGGGAGGAAGCCATCGCCAGCGATGAGGCAGTCACTGCAGCCTGGCGGCGCTATGGCTATGACCCGATCGATCTGCCGTTTGCGCCGGTGGATGAGCGGTTGAGGTTCTTGCGAGACTTGCTTTAGCGGCTCGCTTCGAGCTGTGCCGCCATCATCTCCCACACCTTGTTGATCGCCTTGAGCGGGCGGACCATCACCTTGAAATCCACGATCAGCCCGTCCTCGTCGAAGGCGATCATGTCGATCCCGTTGATCTGTATGCCGTCCATCTCTGTGACGAATTCGAGCACGGCGGTATTGCTGTCGACAATCTCGCGCACATAGCGAAAGCTATCATTGCCGAGCGTCTGACCCGCGGCGGTGAGATAGGCGGTCACGATCGGGCGCCCGCGCTGCGGCGTGTGGACCACGGGCGAGTGAAACACCGCGTCTTCGTGGAGGATTTCTGCCAGCGCCTGCGGATCGTTCCCGCCTGCAACCACCGCATGCCACTTCTTCAAGCCTTTGTGTGCGCTCATGCTACCCTCGCAAATGTATCCGCGCTGGCAGCGTTCCAGTGGCGGCCGATCGGTACCGAGTTCGGATCGTCGAGCAGAATGCCTTCATCGACGAAGGTGTAAACCCGGTCGATCGAATCCGAACGGACGCCGTTGACGCGTTCGCGCATGTCGCGCGGTTTGATATCCCACGGCGTTTCTAGTCCCATGGCGATCACGATTTCGCGCAGCGAATGGAGCGTCTGTTTCTGGAAGCGGGCGACGCGCGGTGCCTTGTCTTCCACCACCAGTCCGCGTTGTCGCCACCGAGTCTGCGTCGCAATTCCGGTGGGGCATCGTCCGGTATGGCAATTCATCGACTGGACGCAGCCGAGCGCGAACATGAAGGGCCGCGCGGCGTTGCACCAGTCTGCCCCCAGCGCAAAGCTCTTGGCAAGTTGCGCCCCCGAGTGAATCTTGCCCGATGCGGCGATCGCGACCTTGTCCTTCATACGTGTGCCGACCAGTGCATTACGCACAAGAATCTGCCCTTCGCGCAGCGGCATTCCCATGCTGTTCGACAGTTCAAGCGGAGCCGCGCCGGTCCCGCCTTCGGCGCCGTCCACGGTGATGAAATCGGGATACATGCCGGTTTGCTGGATAGCCTTGGCGATTGCCATGACCTCGTGGGGCTGGCCGACGCAGAGCTTTATGCCGACCGGTTTTCCGCCCGACATTTCACGCAGTTGGCTCAGCCATTCGAGCATTTCGCAAGGAGTTGAAAATGCCGAATGCGAAGCGGGCGATACGACGGTTTCGCCGATGGGTACCCCTCGCGCTTCGGCTATTTCCCTTGTGACCTTGGGGCCGGGCAGCACGCCGCCATGTCCGGGCTTTGCACCCTGGCTGAGCTTGATCTCGATCATCTTGACCTGATCGCTCTGGGCATTGTCGCGGTACTGCACGGGATCGAACGAGCCATCGCTGGCGCGTGCGCCGAAATAGCCGCTGCCGATTTCCCATATCAGGTCGCCGCCCGGTCCGCGGTGATAGCGGCTGATACTGCCTTCGCCCGTATCATGCGCGAAGCCGCCCATTTTCGCGCCTGCGTTTAGCGCTTCGATCGCGCGGGCGGAAAGCGAGCCGAAGCTCATCGCGGAAATGTTGAGCAGCGCTGTATCGTAAGGCTTGGAACAAGTTCCTGCACCGATCGTCTTGCGCCATTCCTCGGGCGCATCCTCGCGCGGGGTGATCGAGTGGCTCAGCCATTCATATTCGTCCGAATAGACATCGAGCTCGGTCCCCATCGGATGGGAATCAAGATCGCCCTTGGCCCGGGCATAGACCAGTGCACGCGCCTGATGGCTGAAGGGCCTCCCTTCGAGATCGCCTTCGACGAAATAGCTTTGCGCAAAGGGACGCAGTTCGTTGGATAGCCAGCGGATTCGGGAAATGAGCGGGTAATTGCGCCTAAGTGTATGGTGTGTCTGGAGAAAATCCCACCATGCAATCACCGTTGCCGGCGCGAGCAGGGCCAGCGCCAGATTGCCGGGCCATTTGAGCAGAACTGTGCCCAGCGCGGTGAGAGCTGTCAGCAGCAGCGGGATCAGATTGCGCCAGGGCAAGAGCAAGTTGTCCGTCGCTTTCAATCAGGCGAGGTGTTCGGCGAAGAAGGCGGCGGTCCGGCCATCGGCCAGTTGTGCGCCCTGCTCGTCGCGGCGCGTTCCGCTCTCGGTTGCAAATCCGTGATCGAGCCCTTCGTAATCGTGCAAGGTCACTCTGGGGTGATCGTCCAGTGCGGCATGCATCGCGGCTTGGGCTTCTGGCCCGACGAAATGATCGGCTGTGGGAATATGCAGCATGAGTGGCCTGGCGATGGCATGGATCTCGCCAAGCATCTGGTCGATCATCACGCCGTAATAGCCCACCGACGCGTCGATATCGGTGCGTGTCGCGGTCATATAGGCGAGTCTGCCGCCCAGGCAGTATCCGACGCAGCCGACCTTGGGCACGCCCGCTTGCTGCCGGATCCAGTGGATCGTCGCTTCAATGTCCTTCACCCCGTCATCGGGGTTGTATCTGCCGAAGTAATCGAAGGCTTCGTTGAGTTCGGCCTCGACATCGGGATCAAGCTCGATGCCGGGTTTGATGCGGAAGAACAGGTCGGGCGCCACGGCGAGGTATCCCTCGGCCGCCCATTTGTCGCATTTGCCGCGAATGCCCGGGTTTACGCCAAAGATCTCCTGAATCACGATGATTGCAGCCTTGGGTGTGCCTTGCGGGCGCGCGACATAGGCGGAGAAACTGGCATCGCCGTCCAGTGTGGAAATCGTCACGGTCTCGGTCATTTCGGGCGTGCTCCTTTGTTTTCATTCGCAATTGGGCTTATCGCTTGCGCAGGGGGATTGCCAAACCCAAATATCGGCGCATCTATGTTTGGTCATTCCGCTGTCATGGAATGTAACGGAGGAAACGCGATGAAGGTCAATATCGAAATCGACTGCACGCCGGAAGAGGCGCGGACCTTCATGGGTCTGCCGGATCTGTCCAAGGCCAACAGCGTCTATGTCGATACCATGGCCAAGGCGATGAAGGGTGTGACCAATCCTGAACAATTGCAGGAATATGCCCAGCAACTGGCGCCGATGGGCCAGATGGGGCTGAAATTGTTCCAGAGCTTCATCGAAGGTGGAATGATGCCAGGTGCATCGGGCAAGAAGAAGTCGGACGACTGACCGCGCAAGCGCTGCAATTGAATGGCTGACACGATCTACGCGCTTTCGAGTGGCGCACCCCCGGCTGCCATCGGTGTGATCCGCGTGAGCGGGCCTGAAGCGGGGCGCGCTTTGACGGCGTTGGCGGGACGGGCAATAGAACCGCGCCATGCCTCTTTGGCCAGATTGCGCGATTCCTCCGGCGAGCTTCTCGATCAGGCATTGGTAGTGTGGTTTCCCGGCCCGGATACCGCGACGGGCGAGGATCTGGCCGAACTCCATTGCCACGGTGGCCGTGCGGTCATCGCTGCGGTCGAGCGGGCATTGGGTGCTATGGATGGATTACGCGCGGCCTTGCCGGGTGAGTTCACGCGGCGCGCCTTTGCCAATGGCCGCATCGACCTTGCGGAAGCGGAAGGCCTGGCTGATTTGCTCGCGGCAGAGACAGAGCTTCAGCGTGGTGCGGCGATGGCGATGGCGGGTGGCGGGTTGTCGCGCCTGGTTGATGGATGGCGCGATGCGGTGCTGGTGCTTTCCGCTCAGGTCGAGGCGGCGCTCGATTTCTCGGACGAAGACGACGTTGACGCATTGCCGGAGCATTTTTCGAAGGATTTGGGTGCTGTGCATGAGGAGCTTTGCAGCTGGCTCGAGCGCCCGAGTGCAGAGCGTTTGGGTGAGGGTTTCCGGGTTGTCCTCGCCGGCCCGCCAAATGCAGGAAAATCTACATTATTCAATGCATTATGCGAGAGTGAGGCAGCGATAACCTCGCATATTGCGGGGACCACGCGCGATGTGATTGAACGATCGGTCGCGATTGCGGGAATTCCCTTTACCTTCATCGATACCGCGGGATTGCGTGAGCAGACTGGAGACGAAATCGAGCGGATCGGTGTCGCGCGGGCGCGTGAACAGCTTGACCGTGCCGATCTGGTCATTTGGTTGGGGCCCGAGACCGAGGGGCCGGAGGATTGCTGGGAGGTGGAGGCGCAGATCGATAGACTGGCGCATCCGGTCAAGAACGATCCCGTTTTCCGCGTCTCTGCCGTGACAGGCGAGAATCTGGATTTGATGAAGCGCGCATTGGTGAAGCGGGCCCGGTCCTCCATGCCCAGGCCAGGCGAACTTGCGCTCAACGTGCGGCAGCGCGCTTTGGTGGCGGATGCTGCTGAGGGTCTGTCGGCAAGCTTGTCGGTTTCGGACCCGCTATTGGTGGCTGAAGGATTGCGGCGTGCCCGGCTCGCTTTCGACCGGTTGATCGGTCGCGCGACGACCGAAGATATGCTCGACGCGCTTTTCGGGCGTTTCTGTATCGGGAAATAGGTCTGCTGCGCCGGATTGTTCCACGTGGAACATCGGCACGTCGCAATTATCCGGTGTTTCACGTGAAACAGTTTTGACGGCTCACTCGCTGTCTACTATCGGGCGGAGCATGCGAAGCTACGATATCCTTGTGGTCGGCGGCGGTCATGCCGGTGTCGAGGCGGCCTGCGGTGCCGCTCGCATGGGTGCGCGCGTCGGCCTGGTCAGCTTCGATCTTGATGCCATCGGAGCTATGAGCTGCAATCCGGCGATCGGTGGCTTGGGCAAGGGGCACCTTGTGCGCGAAGTCGATGCGCTCGACGGTGTGATCGGCCGCGCGGCGGATGAGGGCGCGATCCACTACCGGATGCTCAATCGCTCGAAAGGAAGCGCGGTCTGGGGGCCGCGTGTTCAGGCTGACCGCGTGCTGTTCAAGGCAGCGGTGCAGCGTATGGTTCGTGCGCAGCCGGGTCTCGAGCTGATCGAGGGAGAAGCGGCTGCGCTGCGTTTCGCGGGCGGGCGCGTGTCCGGCCTGGAGCTCGCGGATGGGATGGTGCTGGACGCGCAGGCGGTGGTCCTGTGCACCGGAACTTTCCTGGGCGGAAGGCTGTTTCGCGGCGAGGAGCGCTTCGAAGGTGGGCGCATCGGCGAAAATGCCGCATTTAAGCTGGCCCAGCAGTTGCGTGGAGCGGATTTGCCCATGGCGCGGCTCAAGACGGGAACTCCGCCACGGCTTGACGGGCGGACGATCGACTGGGCCAGCCTCGCGGAGCAACCTTCCGATGCGGACGAATGGACGATGTCGCCGCTTTTCACGCGGCGCTCCAATCCGCAGGTCTTTTGCGCGATTACGCGCACGACCGAGGCTGCGCATGACGCGATCCGCGCGAATCTCCATCGTTCGCCGCTCTTTACGGGCGCAATCGATGCGATGGGGCCGCGCTATTGCCCATCGATCGAAGACAAGATCCACCGCTTCGGTGATCGCGATGGACATCAGGTTTTTCTCGAACCCGAGGGGCTTTCGACGCATCTTGTCTATCCCAACGGGATCAGCACTTCGCTGCCTGCCGACGTTCAGCTCACCATGTTGCGCGCGATGCCGGGACTTGAGAATGTCACCATGGGAGTGCCTGGATATGCGGTCGAATATGATCATATCGATCCGCGTGCTCTGACACCGAAGTTGGAACTGCGCGCTATGCCGGGGCTCTACTGCGCGGGGCAGATCAATGGGACCACCGGCTATGAAGAGGCTGCGGCGCAAGGCCTCGTCGCGGGGCTCAACGCGGCTGCAGCCATTGTTGAACGTGAAGCACCCGCGCTTGACCGCGCCAATTCCTATATCGCGGTGATGGTGGACGATCTCACGCTGCAGGGTGTGAACGAGCCCTACCGTATGCTTACGGCGCGAGCGGAATATCGCCTGCGTCTGCGCGCGAACAACGCCTCGACCCGGCTCACTCCCCTGGGGATCGCAGCCGGTTGTGTCGCCGAGGAACGCGCGGAATGGTTTACCCGCCGCGAAGATCGCAGGGCGGAATATGAACGTGCGTTCGATGGCGCCATTTCGGCGAAGGAACTGGCCGATGCCGGGCTTCCTGTGCGCCGCGATGGCGGGGACAAGCCTGTGAGCGAGTGGGTGCGGCATGACGGGGTTGGGCTTGCCAATCTTGCGCCCTGGCTGAGTGAGACCCTTAATCCAGAAGATCCGCTGGTCGAGGAAATGGCAGAGGATGCCGCTTACGCTCCCTATCTCGCGCGGCAGGACGCGGAACTGCGCGATTTGCGTGCGAGTGAAAGCCTGCTTTTGGGGGAGCATTTCCCCTTTGCCAGCGTGCCAGGCCTCTCAAACGAAATGGTCGAACGGCTCACCGCGGCCAGGCCAGTGAGCCTTGCGGCGGCAGGGCGTATCCCGGGGATCACGCCTGCCGCGCTTTCGGCCTTGCTCGTCCATGCCCGACGCAGGCAGCAGGCCGCGTGAACTCTGTTATGATTGCTGACGAGTCTACCGCGCGCGATTTTGTCGCTTCGCTGGCCAATCAAGAAGCGATGGAGCGATTGGAGTTGCTGATCGCGAGGCTTCTTGAAGAAAACCGCAAACAGAACCTGATTTCGCGCCCGTCCGAAGAAACGGTCTGGCAAAGGCACATCGCCGATAGCGCTCAGTTACTGAAATTTGTTCCACGTGAAACATCAGGCAAGTGGCTCGATCTGGGGACGGGTGCCGGATTTCCAGGCCTGGTCATCGCCGCCATCGAGCCGGAATTCCCTGTAATCCTTGTTGAATCGCGTGCGCGCCGGGTTGAGTGGCTCAATCGGGTGGTGCAGGAGATCGGTCTGTCCAAATGCGAGATCGAAGGCAGACGGCTTGAGGTGGTCACTCCTTTCCCGGCCAGTGTCATTTCGGCACGGGCCTTCGCGCCTCTGCCCAAACTCCTCCGCTTATCCGCACCATTTTCCACAAAAGCGACGACCTACCTGTTGCCCAAAGGGCGTTCCGCGGCGCAAGAATTGGCAGAGCTGCCAGCGAAGAGTCGGAAATTGTTCCACGTGGAACAATCATTGACCGATTCCGACGCAGGCATCATCGTGAGCACCCCAATGCCGGAATGATTTACCGGAGAAAGTGGACCGAAACCGATGATTACCATTGCCATTGCGAACCAGAAGGGCGGGGTTGGCAAGACCACCACTGCCATCAACATTGCCACGGCAATGGCTGCGACGGGCTGGCGGACGCTGCTGATCGATCTCGATCCTCAGGGCAATGCTTCGACCGGCATGGGTGTCGGTAGCGAAGCGCGCGATCTTTCGAGCTACGACTTGTTGGTTGATGAGGTCCCGCTCAGCGAAACCATTGTAAAAACGGGTATTCCCGGTCTTGACCTGGTTCCGGCGACAGTCGACCTCAGCGGAGCCGAGATTGAGCTGGTTTCGGTCGAAGAGCGTGCTGAACGGCTTTCGCGGGCTTTGCACAACCACCGTGGGCACGACATCTGCTTCATCGATTGCCCGCCGTCGCTTGGGCTTCTGACGCTGAATGCGCTCTCGGCGGCGGACACGCTGCTGGTGCCGTTGCAATGCGAGTTCTTTGCGCTCGAGGGCTTGAGTCAGCTTCTGCAGACGGTCGAGCGCGTGCAGCAGGCGCTCAACCCGTCGCTCGGAATCACCGGCATCGCACTGACCATGTTCGATCGGCGCAACAATCTCACCGATCAGGTCGCAGATGATGTGCGCGAATGCCTCGGAAACCTTGTTTTTGAAACAGTTATTCCGCGCAATGTGCGACTGTCGGAAGCGCCCAGCCATGGCATGCCGGCGCTCGTTTACGATCATTCCTGTCCCGGAAGCCGGGCCTATATCGCCCTGGCGCGCGAACTTATCGGGCGCTTGCCGCGTGAAAGGAAAGCCGCATGAGCGATACCACCGATCCGATCCGCTTTTCGGTCCCGCATCGCAGCGCTTCCGACCGCAAGAAGAAACTCGGCAAGGGCCTCGGCGCGCTGCTGGGTGAATCCCGCCGTGAAGAGCCGCTGGTAAGGAGAGAAATTACCGGCGCAGCGGAAACTGGCTCTGAAACAGGTGATTACCGGAACTCCGCGCTGACTTCGCTTGAAATTGCCTCGATTGAGCCATTGCCCGGTCAGCCGCGCAAGAGGTTCGACGAGGCATCGTTGAACGAACTTGCCGCCTCGATTTCGGCGCGTGGTGTGATTCAGCCGGTTATTGTTCGTCCGCGCGGCCAGGGTCGCTACCAATTGGTGGCGGGCGAACGCCGTTGGCGAGCGGCGCAAAAGGCACAATTGCACGAAATCCCGGCACTGGTCCGTGATCTTGACGATCGTGAGGTCATGGCACTGGCCCTGATCGAGAACATCCAGCGCGAAGATCTCAATCCGGTTGAAGAGGCGCGCGCCTACCATCGGTTGAGTGAAGAGGAGGGCATGACGCAGGCTGAAATTGCGCGCATGGTCGAAAAGTCGCGCAGCCACGTCGCCAATCTCCAGAGATTGTTGCAACTTCCAGATCAAGTCCTTGATATGGTGGAGGAAAATCGCCTTTCCATGGGTCATGCCAGGGCATTGATCGGGCAGGAAAAAGCGCTCGAACTGGCGCGCCGCGCGGTCAATGACAATCTTTCCGTCCGTGAAGTCGAAAAGCTCGCTCGTAACGGTGGTGCGGATGCGGCTGGCAGAGCGAAAGCCGGGCAGTCGTCGCGCGAACCGGCCAAGGATGCCGATATCGCCGCGGTCCAGGCACATCTCGAGGAGTTTCTCGGCATGAATGTGCGGATCAAGACCGACGCCGATCCGCGATCGGGCGCGGTCACGATCCGGTACCGCACGCTCGACCAGCTCGACCTCATCTGCCAGCGACTGACTGGCGGCGATATCTAGAGATCAAGCTCGTGGTTCAATTTAGGGGTTCTTCTGAAGAATCCCGGCGCGACTCTGTGTGGCAATTCGTTCCGCAGGCGAGTTTTGCCATTGCCAAGTTGCGTGGCGCGACTTTGATTGGCTCAATCAGCTTCCCTTGATCGACTTGCGCTTGATCGGAACCGATTTGCCGGACTGCTTGATCAGTTTGGTCGGTGCAGGCGGCTGAGGTTCCTCGATGATACGCCTCGCAGGCTCGCGGGGCAGTGCAGGTTCGTCGACCCATTCCTCGCGGACCCTCTCGCGTACGACCACACGCTGAGGTATTTCCTCGCGCACTTCGATCATCGCCATCGGTTGCTGGCAGGCGCAGGCGGGAGCCTGAACCGGCGCATAAGCATAGGCAGGGGCATATGCGCCATAATAGGGCGCCGGCATGTTGCGATATGCGACGTGCTGAACGGGATAGCTCGTGCCGCTCATATAGCGATCCAATGCCGCCTCGCAGTCATAGACAGGCTCGGATTTCTTGCCCGAATCGATCGCGCTGCCAATTGCTGCCCCGGCCAGTCCACCCAGGCCGCCACCGATCAAGGTTCCTGCCAGGCGTTCGCTGTCCCAAACCCGATTGCCGATGATTCCGCCGCTGATCGCGCCGAGCAAGGCCCCGATAATTCCGCCTCTTTTCTCGCGATCGACGCCGCGGGTGCGGGCATGGCATTCTTCCAGCCAGGTTTCGCGGTCGAAAGTGACGGGATAGGAAGCAGGGTAGGGCGCATAACCATGTTGGGCATAATCCGCACCATGATGCGTCATTTCCGGTTCCATGCGCACGGCGGAAGGTTGCACATCGCGCGAAATCCAGCGGGTCCGCGTCACGGTCTCGACATTGTCGGTGGTGGCGGGCGTGATCGTTTCCGCATACTCGACCGGCAAAGTCTCATAGCCTTCCGGAATATCGCCGGAACTCGCCGCCGTTTGCGCATAGGCGGTTGATGTGCCCAGCGCCGACAGGGCAAACGCAGCGGCGGCCAGGAAACGGGTATTTTGCATCATGATCCCCCCAGGGCTGCGAGGTGATTCTCGCAGGGTTCGCGCCGCATTTAGCATTGGGAAACCATTGCTCCCACGCGGTCGCACAGCCTGTCCCGTTTCGGGGCGAAGCCAAGCAAAAACGCTTAACGAATAGGCTGTTAGTGCCGGTCGGTGCAGATGTGCGGCTTGGTTCAGATCCTGCCCGACAACAGCTCTGCAAGCCGTTCGATTCCCCTCGCATCCTCGGCCGTGAAGCGGGCGGGCGAAGGGCTGTCGAGATCGATCACGGCCAGCACACGGCCATCGCGCTTGATCGGCACAACCAGTTCGGACCGGCTAGCGGCATCGCAGGCGATGTGGCCTGGGAAGGCATGGACATCCTCGACGAGCTGGGTATCGCCGCTCGCCGCTGCCGCTCCACAAACTCCCTGGCCAAGCGGAATGCGGATGCAGGCAGGGCGCCCGACAAAGGGGCCGAGCACGAGTTCATCGTCAATCACGCGATAGAACCCCGCCCAATTAAGTTCAGGCAGGAACTCCCACATCAGCGCAGCAATATTCGCCATATTGGCGATCGCATCGCTTTCGCTGTCCGTCAGCGCATCGGCTGCCGAGCAAAGCTGGCGATGGCGTTCGGCGGGATCGAGGCCGGGATCGGGCGAGAAATCGAACATGGTCCAGATCTAGCGATCTCGCGCGCCGCTGCAAGTGGGCCGGATATGCCCCGCAAGTGGATTGCCGCCGCCGCGCTCCTCGCCTATTTGTAAGCCCATGCAAATCGTCAAAAAGATCCTGATCGCCCTTCTGGTCATCCTTCTCTTGCTTGCGGGCCTGTTGTGGTGGCTGTCACAGGGAAATCCGGCCGAACTCAGCATGGATGCGGTGAGCGGGACCGAACCGACCCTGGCCGAGCCCAAGGAAGAAATCCTGCCCACCGTAAAGATCGCAACGCCGGTTGGCTGGGCGGAGGGCGAGGCCCCAAGCCCGGCAGAAGGGCTTGCGGTCGGACGTTTTGCCGAAGGTCTCGAACATCCGCGTATCCTCTACACACTGCCCAATGGCGATGTGCTGGTGACACTGACGCGCGGCCCCAGGTTGGGGGATTCGCTGGCAGACAAGATTGGCGACTGGCTGATGGAGATGGCGGGCGCGAGCGGCCCTTCGCCGAACAAGCTCGTCTTGCTGCGCGATGCAGATGGCGACGGTGTGGCCGAACTCAACAAAATCATCCTCGAGAAGGGGCTATCGCACCCTTCGGGAATTGGCTGGCATGACGGCACGCTTTACGTCGCCAATGACGATGCGCTGCTCGCTTTTCCCTACGCTCTTGGCGACGAGGTGGTGACGGGCGAACCGAAGAAGCTGATGGATCTCCCGGCGGCGGGTAATCACTGGATGCGCAATTTCGCGATCTCGCCTGATGGCAAACGCCTTTACGTGGCGGTTGGCTCCGCCTCCAACATCGGTGAACGCGGGATGGAGGCCGAACAGGGCCGTGCGATGATCTGGGAGTATAATCTCGAAACCGGGCGTCGGCGTCCTTTCGCCACCGGGCTGCGCAACGCCAATGGCCTGGACTGGAGCCCGTGGACCGGTGAGTTGTGGACCGTGGTCAACGAACGAGACATGCTCGGTTCGGATCTGGTGCCCGACTACCTCACCAATGTCCCGGTTGGTGCTTCCTATGGCTGGCCGTGGATCTATTGGAAGGACAATTACGATCTTCGCGTCGATGCGCCGATCCCGGCCTATCTCGGGGAATATGCTCGCAAACCAGAATATGCGCTGGGGCCGCATGTCGCTGCCTTGGGCATGGTGTTCACGCAAGAGGGGCACCTGATGGGCGACAATTTCGCCAGCGGCGCGTTTATCGCCCGCCACGGCTCATGGAACCGCAAGCCGCCGTCAGGCTATGACGTCGTCTATGTCGCTTTTGACGACAAGGGCAATCCGGAAGGTCAACCTGTTTCGGTGCTGGGATCGTTTCTCGATGGTGAAGGAAACACACGGGGCCGGCCGACCTGGGTACAATGGGCCGGTGACGGCTCGCTGCTGGTGAGCGACGATACTGCCGGTATCGTCTGGCGGGTTTTCGCGCCGGGGGCAGAGCCGGGCGCGGGGATTGCCCGGATCGAAGGGAAGTCGTTGCGGCCACAGCGCGAATTGCGCGGCGATCCGCGGGCGAGCTTCGGCGAAGAGGATTATGCCCGGATCGAACCAGCGCAATAAATCGCGCTAAAGCTGCAGACGGGCCCTTCCAGCGAGCTCGACCACGAATTGCCAGGCCGAACGGCCCGAAAGCGGGCCGCGCGCACGCGACCAGGTGAGCGCCTCGTCGCTCGACCATTCAAGCCCCAATGGCTCGGCGTGGGCAGCGACGATCGCGAGATATTCGTCCTGATCGCAGGGATGGAAGCCGAGACGCAGCCCAAAGCGATCGGCCAGCGCCAACGTATCGTCCATCCGGTCGCGTTCGTGGAGCGGCCCGGCCTGGTCGTGCTCGTCACGTGCCAGGATCGCGCGATGATTCGAGGTGACGGCAAGGCGGACATTGGCAGGGCGGGGCGCCAGGCTCCCTTCCAGCGCGCTGCGCAGATGGCGCAGCATGCCATCGTCGCCGTGATCGAATGCGAGATCGTCGAGATAGAGCAGGAACTGCCGGTCGACTCCTCCGATTGCAGCGAAAAGGTCGGGCAAGGCGTAAAGACTGCCCAGATCGAGCTGAACCAGCGCCAGGCGTTTCGGATCAAGTGCTTGCTCTGCCGCCACGGCAGCGCGCAAGAGCGCGGACTTGCCCATGCCGCGCGCTCCCCACAGCAGCATGTCATGCGCCGCAGCGCCTTGCGCATGCCGCGCGACATTCTCAGTGACCGCCTGTTTTTGCCGGTCGATACCCTTGAGCCGGTCGAGCGGTAGCGCATCAATGACCTTTACGCTGCGGACCTGCCCGCCGTGCCAGGCATAGGCGGGGTGGGCCGCCCAATCGACAGCATCTGGCACACAGGGTGCCATCCGTTCCAGCGCATCGGCAATGCGTGCCAGCGGATCTCCTTGATCAGTCATGCAATTTGACTAGGGCGTGTGGGGGTTCGCCACGCGAACCACGGTTCGCGCCGCAAATCCGATCTCGCGAGGAATGAGCGCGAAGACAGTGTGGGCCACTTTCAAGCGGGAGTGACGCTGCGAGCGCGGATTTGCGCCGAACCCTTTCGGGGCCGGGTGAAAAACCGCCATTTCAGCGTCCTTCGTCCTCAAACATGCCAACATGTCCCTCGTCCTCACTCCTTGAACTGGCGGTTTTCGCCTTCGGCCGTGGCCGTGTGGTAACCCCCCACAGGCCCTAACCGACAAGCGCCTCGGTCGAAAGTGCATATAGCAACTCAGCGCCTGCAACAGCTGACGCCTTGAGGCCATTTGCCTCGGGAACCAGATGGTCGAGGAAATAGCGCGTTGTGACCGGTTTGGTCCTTGCGAGCGTGGGCGATGCGCCATTCGCCACCGCCTGAGCCTGTTTGGTGAGCTGCCACCCGGCGGCGGCCACGGCCAACATGGTGCAGAAGGGAACGCTGCCCGCCAGCCGGTCATCGAGCGTAGCTTCGTCGCGCATCCAGCTGGCGACCGCGAGGCAATCTTCGGCGAGGGCGCGCAAAGCCGGTTCATCCGCCGCGTCACGGGCGATCTCCTGTGCCAGCGCCAACACCGCTTCGCCGCCTGCCAGCCCCAGCTTGCGCGTGACGAGATCGGCGGCCTGAATGCCGTTTGTGCCCTCGTAGATCGGGGAGATGCGCGAATCGCGCCAGTGCTGGGCCGCACCCGTTTCCTCGATAAAGCCCATCCCGCCGTGGATCTGGATCCCGATTCCTGCCGCTTCAACCCCCGCATCGGTGCCCCAGGCCTTGACCAGCGGAACCAGAACTTCAGCGCGCAATCCGGCAGTTTCGTCTCCCAGATTTCCGCGATCGACCTGACCGGCACAATAATAGAGCAGTGCGCGCGCGCCTTCGGTCAACGATTTCATCCGCAGCAGCATGCGCCGCACATCGGGATGCTCGATGATCGCGACGGGGGTTTTGTCGGGTGAACCGGCGCGGGCCGATTGCACACGCTCGGCAGCAAAGGCCAGTGCCTGCTGTGTCGCACGCTCGCCGATCTGAACGCCCTGATTGCCGACATTGATGCGCGCATTGTTCATCATGGTGAACATCGCCATCAATCCGCGATTGGGTTCGCCAATCAGCTCGCCGATACATTCGCCTCCTTCCGCGTAGGAATCACCGAAGCTCATCACGCAGGTGGGGGAAGCGTGAATTCCCAGCTTGTGCTCCAGCGAAACGCATCGCAGATCATTGCGCACGCCGAGTGAGCCATCTTCGCGAACCAGATATTTTGGCACGATGAAGAGAGAGATGCCCCGGCTGCCTTCGGGCGCATCGGGAAGGCGCGCCAGTACCAGGTGGATGATGTTCTCGGCCAGTTCGTGTTCACCCCAGGTGATGAATATCTTCTGGCCCTGGATCAGGTATTTGCCGGCATGTTCACCTGCTTCGATCGGCGTGGCGGTCGATCTCAGAGCGCCAACATCCGATCCGGCCTGCGGTTCTGTGAGATTCATTGTGCCCGACCATGCACCGCTCACCAGATTGGGCAGGTATTTCGCTTTCTGCGCCTCGGTTCCGTGATGTTCTATCGCTTCGATCGCGCCCACGCTCAGCATCGGCAGAAGGTTGAAGGCCATGTTTGCGCTGCCCAGATTTTCCAGCACATTGCAGGCGAGCGTGAAGGGCAAGCCCTGGCCGCCGAACTCTTCAGGCGAAGCAATCGCGTTCCAGCCTTGCTCGACATAGGACTGGTATGCTTCGGCAAAGCCATCGGGCAGGCGGACCATGCCATTCTCCAGCTTCGCACCCTCCAGATCGCCAAGCCGGTTAAGCGGGGCGAACTCGCCTGCCGCAAACTGGCCCACGCCTTCGACGATCGCTTCGACGAGGTCGGGTTCCGCAGCTGCGAAACGTTCGGTTTGAGCAAGCTCTTCGATCCCCGCATTCACGCGGATCGCAAGCAATTGGTCCTGTGTCGGTGGGGTATAGGGTGTCACGGCGGGGTCATCCTCTCGGTAAATCGCTTGGCAATTTTGGCCTCCACCTATAGCGCGCGAGCATGACCGGCAAGAACGCTACGGAACGGCTCGTTTGGAATGCAGAGGGAATCACCCGGTCCGCTGCATTGCTGCGGGAAGGGGGGCTTGTCGCCGTGCCGACCGAGACGGTGTATGGCCTGGCCGCGCGTGCCGACGATCCGCAAGCGGTGGCGCGGATCTATGACGCGAAGGGTCGGCCCAGCTTCAATCCACTGATCGTCCATGTTGCCGATGTCGCCCATGCGAAGACGCTTGCCGATTGGGATGAGCGCGCCGAGCTATTGGCGGAACGATTCTGGCCTGGTCCGCTGACCATAGTGCTCCCGCTCCGGAAAGGCGCAGGACTTGCTGCTGCGGTGACGGCCGGACTGGATACGATCGCGCTGCGCTGTCCCGCCCATCCGGCGATGCGCGCAGTGATCGAACAGTCGGGGCTGCCGCTCGCCGCACCTTCCGCCAACCGGAGCGGCTGGGTCAGCCCGACCACGCCCGAGCATGTTCTCGAAACGCTCGACGGACGGATCGATGCGGTGCTCGACGCCGGATCATGCACGCGCGGTCTTGAATCCTCGATAGTTGCGCTGCGCAACTTGAACGATGGGGGGCAGGGCGGCGCGGCAGGATGGGCCATGCTGCGGCCCGGGCCTGTCAGCGAAGAGGAGATTGCAGCGGTGTTGGGCGCGCCGGCAGAGGTCGCCAGCGGCAGGATCGAGGCCCCTGGCCAACTGGCCAGTCACTACGCGCCAGGCAAGCCCGTGCGGCTCGACGCAGAAGGCGCGGAAGCGGACGAGTTTCTGATCGGTTTCGGCAAGGTCGCGGGAGACTGCATGCTTTCAACCAAAGGCGATCTCAAGGAAGCGGCGGCGAATCTCTATCACTGCCTGCATCTTGGAGCGGCTGACGCAAAGCCGCGCATCGCTATCGCGCCGATTCCGCGCGAAGGAATAGGCATCGCGATCAACGACCGGCTTAAGCGCGCTGCGGCGTAATTCCCGTCAATCGCCCGCGGGTTCCGGCTCGGCCGGAATGGTCGGAATCAGCAGCTGGATTTCGGCATAGGTCTGGCTCGCCGCATCGCAGGCGTTACGATCGCCATCGCGGCATTGCTTGAGCTGCTTGTCATATTGCCGCTCGAGCTTGCCCAGCCGTTCCTCGCGCTTGCGCAACTCACGCCCGCGCTTCTCGTCAGCTTCAGACTGGCTGGTGGTCGCGAGGTCGACCCCCTTGCTGGCGACCTTGACCGGTGCCGTCACGACATCGACAGCAGTTTTGGCAATACAACCACTTAGCGCGCAGGCTGTGCCGGCGAGAGCTATTAGAGTGAGACCGCGCATCGGTTCTCCTTTCGATACGCGGCCTGCCATAGCGCGGATTGGTGGGCGATGAACCGGGCCACACACGGCCCGGCTCAAATCGATCACGCCTTGCGCGGTTTTTTTGGCGAGTTCTTCTTCTTGGCGATCTTTTGCTTGGCTGCTGCCTTCTTCGCCGCTTTCTTGCCCTTGACTTCGGCCTTGCCTGCAGCGGCAACCTCCTCGCTTTCGGCAGGGGTTTCACAGACCAGCTTGCCCGAGCCCATCGAACTCACTTCGCATGTCGCGCGCCCGATTACCTTGACAGTACCAGAGCCCATGATGTTCGCTTCAACCTTGCCGTCCGAAGCGAAGGAGGCGTCGCCCGACCCCGCGATGGTGACATCGGCGGATCCGACCTTGAGGTCCGGCATCTTGGCCTTGCCCGAACCGAGCAGGTTGAGATCCAGATTGTCCGAAGCGCCTGCAGCTGTAAGCGAGCCGGAACCGGCAATTGTCGCGTCAGCCTCGTTCGCCTTGAGTTCGCGCACGTTGAGCGAGCCTGAGCCGGCGATGATCATATCAGCTTCGTCGGCCATGCCTTCCGCCTCGACGGATCCCGAACCGGCAATTGTGATCGATCTGGGCGCGGGCATGGTCACCTTGACCACTGCCTGCCCCGCGTCGTTCCAACTGCCCTTTTCGCGCATCACGCCCAAGGTGCCGTCCTTGAGCGTGAAGCGGACCAGATCGACTGCCTTGCTATCGCCGCTGACATCGATGTCGAGCGCGCTGCCACCGGTTACGATCACCTTGTCTGGTCCGGCGAGGACAAGTTCATCAGGCGGATCGCCCGACATGTCGAGCTGTGCCAGGGGCACACCCTTCTCGCCGTCGATGCTGATATCGATATCGTTGCACCCGCCGAGCGCGCCGCTCAGCGCGATCGCGGCAACGGGCGCCAGGCCCTTGAGCAGTTTGTGAAGCATTGGGGGTCCTCCAGGAGTTTTCTCACGTTTGGCGTGTTGCTGATATAATACAGCATGGAGGATCCTTCAAGCGCACAACGAAAAAGGGCCGCCCCGCGGGGCAGCCCTTCATCGATTGCCGTATGGCACCTGTCGATCAGATGCGATCCGATCAGGCGTCTTCGGTGTTCTCGTAATATTGCGGAGCATGTTCGCGCAGGACGGCGAGAATCTTCTCGAGCGCGGTCGGCTCGTCTGTTTCTTCCATCGCGGCCAGTTCGCGCGCCAGGCGGCTTGAAGCGGCTTCGAAGATCTGCCGTTCGGAATAGCTCTGCTCGGGCTGGTCTTCCGGGCGAAACAGGTCGCGCGTCACTTCGGCAATGGAGACGAGGTCGCCCGAATTGATCTTCGCTTCATATTCCTGCGCACGGCGAGACCACATGGTGCGCTTAACCTTGGGCTTGCCCTTGAGCGTTTCCATCGCTTCCTTCAGCGTCTTGTCGCTCGACAGCTTGCGCATGCCGATCGATTCGACCTTGTTGACGGGAACGCGCAGCGTCATGCGCTCTTTTTCGAAGCGGAGCACATAGAGCTCGAGCTGCATGCCCGCGATTTCTTCATTCTGGAGTTCGATTACGCGGCCGACCCCGTGTTTGGGATAGACAACATAGTCACCGACAACAAATGCAGGAGCCTTGCTGGCCATGCAAATTCCTTTCAACCGACCCGGTCGGCAACAGACAGTCAAATCACCTTGTCGGGCCTGAAAAAACAGGCTCCGCTCGCGTGTCTAAGGTGTGGTTGCTGGTCTGAAGCCTTCCTGTTTTCACACTCGCGCCGGAATCATCCCGGCTGGCTTGATCGATTATATAACACAATCGCAACAAAATTGCGAGTCTTGCAACATAGCGCGAGTCAAGGCGACCGAAACGTGCGAATTCACACATTCGGCTTCCGTTGGAAGCGATTGATATTGCGCCTCTATTGCCAATCCGCCGTGGGCAATCGACATCGGCAGCGGGCCCACGAGAACACGTCCCGGTCACGCGACGAGACGGCATGGGCGGACCCATATTTATCCAGCCGTTTGAGCGGGTTGGCAGCCGGGCGGATGCCCTGCCGCAGGCCTAGAGCCGGTTTCACTTAGGTGGAAACGTCGTCATCGCGTCAGGTCACCCACTGGCTAGGAGCGGCGCGAAGCGCGGGCCCGTCGGCCCCGGGCGAGCGACGCGACGACGTCCAGTGAGCGACCTGACGCGACCCCTGCCCGAAGGGCGGTTTGCCCATCACAGCATGCCGTCCAGCCCAGGGGCGGGCCGCTTTTGGCCCATCACAGCGTCAATCGTCGGTCACCATGCTTCTGCATGGCTCCCTCCTCTTTCCTCGTGCTGGGCCAAAATCGGCTCCGTGCCGATGCTTCCACCTAAGTGAAACCGGCTCTAGTCGCCTTCGCCGGGATCTTCGGTGAAGTACTTCTCGAACTTGCCCTCTTCACCCTTGTGCTCATCGGCATCCGCAGGCGGATCCTTCTGGCTGGTGATGTTGGGCCATTCGGCGGAGAACTTGGTGTTGAGCTCGAGCCATTGCTCCAGCCCATCCTCGGTGTCCGGCAGAATTGCTTCGGCCGGGCATTCCGGTTCGCACACGCCGCAATCGATACATTCCGAAGGATTGATGACCAGCATCGTCTCGCCTTCGTAGAAACAGTCCACCGGGCAGACTTCAACGCAATCGGTGTATTTGCATTTGATGCATGCGTCAGTGACGACATAGGTCATGGATGAGTGTCCTTCTCAATCATCGTGTTGGCCTGCTGCTATGGCGCTTTCCCCGCTGCGGTCAAGATCGCGATAGTGGGAACGTGCCATTCCGGGCGGTCCGCGCCGCTCAGGCAAGGCAAGAATCTCGACGATCCGCACCTCATCGCCCCACGGGAAAGTCAGCACATCGCCCGCCGCGACATTTTCGCTGCACCGCAGGACATGCGCGCCATTGAGCCGCATATGCCCTTCTTCGATCATGGCGCTGGCGCGGCTGCGGGTGCGGGCGAAGCGCAGATAGACCAGCAAACGGTCCAGCCGCATCGATCCTCCCGAATCAGCCAAGCAGATCCGCCAGTGCGTCGAATGCTCCACCGGTCTTTTGCGGACCGCTTTGGCCGGATCGATCTTTCTGGCCAGAAGACCTGTGCCCCGCCTTGCGCCCACCCTTGCGCTTCCCGCGCTCCGGCCTGCCCTTGTGGTCACGCTCATCCCCGGCGCGACGCGGGCGCCAGCTCCAGCGATCGGGTGCTGGCGGACCATGCGCTCCTTCCTCGAGCGCCCTGGCCTTCTGGCAACGGAATCCTGCGCTGCCCAGCAGGCGGACCAGATTGCCTTCCTCCAGCCCGATCGAAATGCCCAACGCGGTATCGAGCGCAAAGCGGACATTGCGCTCACCGCCCGCCTTGGCGCGCGCTTCAAAGGCGGCGCGCATGATCTTCTCCGCCAGATCGACGCGAATCGCTTGCGTTCCTGCAGGGCGATATCCCGCCGGCAAGCGCCTCTGCTCGGGAATGACCGGAAGCATGGCATCCTGAAGGGGCCGCAGGTCGATCCCCAGCGCATGAAGCAGCTGGCGCGGTGCGGGCTTGAGCAGAGCGTGCGCGAAAATGTCCAGCGCGCCAAATACCACGCCCAGCTTGCGCAGATAGGGGCGCAGTTCCTTGGGAAGATGCTGCAATCCGGCCTTTTCGCGGCTGACCGCGCCATGGCCGGCGATCAGCGTGTGGAGGAGCGCGCGGGCTTCGGACCCGGCGCCGGGATCGCGCGCCGCTAGTGCCAGCTTGCGCAGGGGCTCGAGCGGTTCGAGCTTGGCCTCGAGCCAAGCCAGCAAACCCTGTTCGAGCTGTTTGCGCGACGCATCGGGCAACATCGCAATCTCGCGCGCCAGCGTGAGGCGCGGAGTGCCAAAATCGTCAGGCATGTCCACATTGGCGAGGACGTGCCCGTCCCACGCAATCGCGCCATCGGATAGCTCCAGCGCGTCTAACCCTTCGCTCATCAACCATGCGGCGCGCTGCGCAAGGATACCGGGTAGGGCTTTCTCGCCGGCGGAAAGCAGCATCTTGCGATCGGCATGGCCCGCCTGCGGATCGACCGCGAAGCGGAAGCCCTCGAGCCGCCCGATAACTTCGCCTTCTACGGTTACACGCCCATCGCTCTCCAAATTAACCGGCAGTGCGCTTCCGTCCTGTCCCAGTGATCGCATCAAAATTGCAGTCCTTCGATTGACAAATCTTTCCGTCAGCCGCGCGTGGAGCGCGTCCGACAGTTTCGCTTCGACCGCGCGTGCCCGCGCCGCCATCTCGTCGCGCGCCAGCACCCAATCGGGTCGCTGGCAGATATAGGCCCAGGATCGGATCGCGGCTATCCTTCCCTGCAGCGTGTCGATATCGCCCTGCATCCGGTCGAGCTCGGCGATACGCGCGGCGACGAAATCCGCGCCGAGATAGCCTTGCCGGAGATCCTGCCACAGCCGCGCGACGAAGCGCGCGTGCGGCTCCACACCCACGCTGCGGAAATCGGGCAGTGTACAGACCTCCCAGAAGCGCCGTACCAGGCCCGCACCCTTAATCTCCGCCGCGAAAGGTTCGTCAGCCAGCCGTTTGAGCACGGCGAGATCGATCGCTTCGGGGGCGGGTTTCAGTTCAGGGCGGTCGGGCGGGCTTTCGAGATCGCCGATCAGCTCGCCGATACTGCCAAAGCGGGGTTCCGCCTCGCGCCAGAACAGATGGGTCAACGGCTGGAAGCGGTGTTCTTCGATCGCATAGACCTCTTCCTCAGTGAATTCGGGCGGAGAGGCCTGATTTTCGCGCATGCCCGACACCGTGCCGAAAGTCCCGTCGCGCTGGTGGCGCCCGGCGCGCCCGGCGATCTGCGCCATTTCCGCTGGCGTGAGGCGCCGCTTGCGCCGCCCATCGAATTTGGTGAGTGCGCCAAAGGCGACGTGATGCAGATCGAGATTGAGCCCCATGCCGATGGCATCGGTGGCGACGATGTAGTCGACCTCGCCATTCTGGAACAATTCGACCTGTTTGTTGCGCGTTTCCGGTGAAAGTGCCCCCATCACCACCGCCGCTCCGCCACGGAAGCGCCGCAGCATCTCGGCCATGGCATAGACTTGCTCTGCACCGAAGGCGACCACTGCGCTGCGCGGCGGCAGGCGAGACAATTTGCAGCTTCCGGCATGGCGCAAGGTCGAAAAACGCGGCCGCTCGATCAATTCGGCGCGCGGAACCAGTGCTTTCACCATGGGCTGTAGCGTGGCCGAACCCAGCAACATGGTCTCTTCGCGCCCACGGGCACGGAGCATTCGATCGGTGAAGATATGCCCGCGCTCGGGATCGGCGGCCAATTGTGCTTCGTCCAGAGCGACGAAGGCATAATCGCGTTCGCCTGCATGCCCATGAACAGGCATCGCCTCGACCGTGCAGCAGAAATATCGCGCGTTCTGGGGTTCGATCCGCTCTTCGCCGGTGATCAGCGCAACACTCTGCTCGCCCTTGATAGCGCAGACCCGGTCATAGACCTCGCGCGCCAGTAGCCGCAGCGGAAAGCCGATCATGCCGCTCGAATGACCGCACATGCGTTCGATCGCGAGATGGGTCTTGCCGGTATTGGTCGGCCCCAGGACCGCCTTTGTCACGCTTGAGGCATCGGCATTGTTCACGGTAGTGTTTGTGGCACCGGCGTGGGCGTGGGGCAACCGGCGGAAGCGACCATGCACAACATGTCGCGCCACGGACTCGTCCTGTCGACAATTTACGCGGTGTTTACTTTGATCGCGCAGAGAATTCGGCCATGAGAGCGCTGCGAGTTGACGCTAGCCACAAGGTCGCGCGCTTGGCGGAGGGAAGAATTGGATCACAGAGGCGACATCGAAGGCGATGATGCCGGGCCAATTGGCCATTCGTCGGAACCGGCGCTGCCGGAAGAAGCATTGCCGGTAGAGGCAATCGAACTGCCGCTCCATGACATGTCCTATGAAGAGGTGGCTGACGAGGCTGTCGAAGTCATCGACCAGACACGGGCATTTGTGCTTCAGCGCGTCGAGAGCTGGCGCGATCGCTATCACCGATGGCGCGACGCCGCTTCGGACTGGCTGACCGGCATCGATCTCACGCCCGATCTGGCGCAGAATATCGGCAGCAAGTCCTGGTTTCGCGGGCTCGGCACCATGCTGGGTGTCAGCGCGATTGCACTCGCCTTCTGGCCCAGCTTCGCGCCGCTCGAGGCCATGCCGGCAATGGCAATGGACGATGGCGTGCGCGACGAATTTCGCAGCCAGATGATTACCCCGCTGGCGTTGGGCGGAGACAGCGGACGGCAAAGCGGGCCGGGTCCGCAAGTCATTCCGCTCGAATCTGCGCCCGAAAGACCGCAGATCGAACTGGTTGCCACGCTTTCCACCGGTGACAGCTTCCAGCGCATGTTGCGTCGCGCGGGCGTGGGGCAGGCGGATGTCGAGCGAGTCAATTCGCTGGTTTCGGGCGCAATTCCGCTGGAAGAGATCGAATCAGGAACCAAGGTCGATATCACGCTGGGTCGCCGCCCGGCTCCGCGCGAACCGCGCCCGCTCGATGAACTTGCCTTTCGTGCTCGCTTCGACCTCGAGCTTGAGCTGTTTCGCAACGATGCGGGGCAATTGGCGCTCAAGCGCAATGTCATTCGCGTCGACGACACGCCGCTGCGTATTCGCGGTACGGTGGGCCAGAGCCTCTATCGTTCGGCGCGGGCGGCAGGCGCACCGGCCAGCGCGGTGCAGCAATATCTCAAGGCGCTCGACGGCCAGATCGACATGGACCGCGAAGTGCGCGCCAGCGACGAGTTCGACATGATCGTGGCCTATCGCCGTGCTGCCACGGGCGAGCGGCAGGCAGGGCAATTGCTCTATGCCGGGGTAGATCGCGGCGGCGAGCCCAAGACGCAGCTGATGCGATGGGGCAAGGAAGGCCGCTTTTACGAAGCTTCGGGCGTTGGTGAACAGCGCAACGGGCTGGTGGCACCGGTTCCGGGCCGGATTACCTCCAACTTCGGTATGCGGCGCCATCCGATCCTGGGATATCGCCGGATGCATTCGGGCATGGATTTCCGTGCGCGATACGGCACGCCGATCGTCGCGGTGACTGACGGCCGTGTTGCCAGCGCCGGTAGGGCGGGTGGTTGCGGCATTGCAGTCAAGGTCAGCCACGGGGGCGGGCTCTCGACCCGCTATTGCCATATGAGCCGGATGGCGGTGCGGGCCGGGCAGAGCGTGAGGCGTGGCCAGGTAATCGGCTATGTCGGATCGACCGGCCTCTCGACCGGGGCGCATCTCCATTACGAAATGTATCGTGGCGGGCGAGCGATCAATCCGGCTGGCGTCCGCTTCGTCACGCGCGCGCAGCTTGAGGGGCGCGAATTGATGGATTTCCGCGCCGCCTTGCGCCGTCTCAAACAGGTCGAACCGGGTGCGGCGCTGGTCGAGCTCGAGAAACGTCCGACCGAAGTGGAAGCGCCCAAGCGCGAGATCGAGAAGCTCGACCAGAAGCGCGAAATCGGCTGATTGCGCCGCCCGCGATAATCCGGCAACAGAGGCGACCATGAACGCCCGTTATCCCAATTTGCGCCTGCGCCGCACTCGCACAACCGCCTGGAGCCGGGCGATGCACCGTGAGACGGTGCTGACGCCCGCCGATCTCATCTGGCCGCTCTTCGTCACCGAAGGGAGTGCCGTGGAAGAGCCTGTCTCGTCGCTGCCCGGCGTATCGCGCTGGTCGGTTGACGGCATCGCCGCGCGCGCCAAAGAGGCGGTGGAACTGGGCATCCCCTGCCTGGCGCTATTTCCCAATACGCAGACTGAGAAGCGCAGCGACGACGGGGCCGAGGCGCTCAATCCCGACAATCTGATGTGCCGCGCAATCCGCGCGATCCGCGATGCTTGCGGTAACGATATCGGCATCCTCACAGATGTCGCGCTCGACCCCTATACCGCGCATGGGCAGGACGGGCTGCTCGATGCGTCGGGCTATGTCGCCAATGACGATACGGTGGCGGTGCTGGTCGATCAGGCGCTCAATCAGGCCGCAGCGGGGGCAGATATCATCGCACCGTCCGACATGATGGATGGCCGCGTCCATGCAATTCGCATGGCGCTGGAGATGAACGGGCATCCCAATGTCCAGATCATGAGCTACGCCGCAAAATACGCCAGCGCCTTCTACGGACCGTTCCGCGATGCAGTGGGCTCGCGCGGTCTGCTCAAGGGCGACAAGAAGACTTACCAGATGGACCCGGCCAATGCCGAAGAGGCTCTGCGCGAAGTCGAACTGGATCTGGCTGAAGGGGCGGACAGCGTGATGGTAAAGCCCGGCCTGCCCTATCTCGATATCGTCCGACTGGTGAAAGAGCGTTTCGAAGTGCCTGTGTTCGCTTACCAGGTGAGCGGCGAATACGCGATGATCGAGGCGGCGGCTTCGGCCGGGGCGGGCGATCGCGACGCGCTGGTGCTGGAAACGCTGCTGGCCTTCAAGCGCGCGGGTTGTTCTGGGGTGCTGACCTATCACGCAGCCCATGCCGCCCAATTGCTCAATGGCTGAGCCAGATGGCTGATATTGTTATCGAGACTGAACGGCTGGTGTTGCGCACGATCGACGAAGGCGATGCCGAACTTCAGTTTCGCCTGCTCAATACCCCCACAGTGATGGAGCATCTCGGCGGAGTGAAGGAGCTCCACGAAATCGAAGCCAAGCACGCAAAGACAATGGCCTGGTTCGCGCGCGAAGGGTTCGGCTTCATGATGATGGTCGAGAAAATCAGCGGCGAAGTGGTCGGGCACGCAGGCATGAAGCGCGTGGATCATGCACTTGCTCCCAACCAGGGCGATTTCGAGATCGGATGGCTGGTGCGTGAAGACCGCTGGCGGCGCGGTTATGCGAGCGAAGCGATGCGCGCAGTGGTCGAATGGGCCTTCACCCGGCATCAGGCATCGCATGTGGTTGCGCTCACCAGCGAACGGAACGAGCCGAGCTGGCGTCTCATGGAAAAACTCGGCATGAGGCGGCGCAAGGATCTGGACTTTGACGACCCGGCCTATCCGCCTGAAGACAATCCGACGATCCAGTATTCGATCAGCCGCGCCGAGTGGGAGAGCGAAGAATGAGCAACCGTCCCTCCAGTTCCAGACCCGGCGTCAACATCGTGCCGATCCACGGGAAAACGCCGAGGATTCATGAAAGCGCCTTCATTGCGCCGGGCTGCACGATCATTGGCGATATCGAGATCGGGGCGGACAGCTCTATCTGGTACAATTGCGTTCTCCGCGCGGACGTGTCGCATATTCGTATAGGTGAGCGCAGCAATGTGCAGGATGGCAGCGTGCTGCATTGCGATCCGCCGCGCCCGGGCGATCCGGATGGCTCCCCGCTCATCATCGGCGACGATGTGCTGATCGGGCATATGGCGATGGTGCATGGCTGCACGATTCATGACCGTGGCTTTGTTGGTCTGGGAGCGATTGCGATGAACAAATCGGTGATCGGCTCCGATGCCATGCTCGCCGCGGGCGCGATGCTGACCGAAGGAAAGGTGATGGAGCCGCGCATGTTGTGGGCGGGCCGTCCAGCCAAGCCGCTGCGCGAACTGAATGAGGCCGCTATCGCCGGGATGCGTATTGGCGTGGCGCATTATGCCGAGAATGCGAAGGCGCATTCAGTGGCAGTGTCTGAAGCGCTCGGCGACTGATGGCGCGGCCCAAGGCCGATCTTCCCTCTGCCGCCGCGATCCGTGCGGCGCTCGATTCCGAAGGTCGGCTCGCGGTGCGGGTTACGCCCGGTGCGCGTAGTGAAGGCATGGCGATCGAGGATGAGCGCGTGGTGGTGAAGGTCCGCGCCAAGCCGCAGGATGGCGCCGCCAATGATGCGGTCATCAAGCTCGTGGCCAGCGGCCTCGGCATCGCCAAATCGCGGGTCGAACTGTTGCGCGGCGCAACTTCGCGCGAGAAACTGTTGAAGATCGACGAATAGGGTCCAGACTGTAGCGCTCTAGCGGTCGTGGTCGGTCCACACCTCAGGCTCCAGCTCGCTGCGCCTCAACCTCAGCGCCAGGCCAAAGGCCACGCCTATGCCGATAGCCAGCGTCAAATCGGTCAGCACAGTCAGCACCAGCGTCACGATCAACAGCATCCGGTCAGTCACCGGCTCGGACCAATAGAGGCTCCATTTGTGGGGCTCGCTCATGTTCCAGGCCGTCACCATCAGCAGCGCGGCGAGCGCTGGCATGACCAGATATGCTGCGAGCGGGGCCGCCAGCAGAAGGACCAGCAAGACAGTGAGCGCGTGAATGATTCCCGCCATCGGGGTTCGACCGCCTGCACGGACATTGGTGGCGGTGCGCGCGATGGCGCCTGTTGCAGGCAGTCCGCCGAACAGCGAGGAGCCAAGGTTCGCCCAGCCTTGCGCCATCACTTCTGCATTGGGGCGATAACTGCCCGCAATCATCCGATCCGCGACCATGGCCGAAAGGAGCGATTCGATTGCCGCCAGCAGTGCAATGACCATTGCGGAAGGCAGCAGCTCGGTCAGCCGCTCGACCGTAACTTGCGGAACATGCGGCATCGGCAGGCCATGCGGCAGCTCCCCATAGCGGGCCGCAATCGTGTCGACCGGCAGTTCGAACAGCGCAACCGCGAGAGAAGTCAGTGCAACCGCGACGATCAGGCCGGGCAGTCGCGGCGACAAGCGGCGGAACAGGACGATGAGCGCCAGCGTTACCGCACCGATCAGCAGGGCTTGCCAGTTCGCGCTGCCGTGCGCGTCCCACAAGGCAGCCAGCTTGGGCAGGAAGTCGGCCGGAACATTCTCCGCGCTTATGCCGAGGAAGTCCTTGAGCTGGCTCGTGGCAATGATGATCGCGATGCCGATGGTGAAACCGTTGACCACGGCTTCGGGAATGTAGCGAACGAGATTTCCCAGCCTCAAGAGCCCGGCGGCGATCAGGATAAGCCCGGCCATGGCCGTGGCCAGCACCAGCCCATCGAAGCCGTGTTCGGCAATCACGCCATAGACGACCACAATGAATGCGCCCGTCGGACCGCCGATCTGGACCCGGCTGCCGCCCAGGAAGGAAATCAGGAACCCCGCGACGACCGCCGTGATCAGGCCCGTTTCAGGGGCCGCACCCGATGCGATAGCGATTGCGATGCTGAGCGGAATCGCCACCATCGCCACGGTCACGCCTGCAATCGCGTCTCCGCGGAACTCGGCCAATGTATAGGTTCTGATCGTGGTGAACAGCTTGGGCTTCATGAGCGCCCGCTATCCGCTGCACCACTTTCGCGCAATCGGTTCTTGCGTGCGGAAGTACTTCGCTGCCTATTCGGCGACCATCGCATGCGCCATCAGGTGGAGCCGGGCGGACATCGCATTGGCAAGTTTGGGCTCGATCGGACCGCTTTCGTCGATCGCTCTGGCCATTGCCTCCGCCCATTGCGACGCGGTCTGCTTGCTTACACCCAATCCGCGATGCGCGCTCATCATGCATTTGCCGGGATTTTCGTCGAACCAGTCCTTGGGTCCGCCCGCCCATGCAGTGAGCCATCCGGCCAGCGAATGCCGCATCGGGCCAAGATCGGCCGCGTGCATCTGCCGCAACTCGCTATATTGCGGCTCCTGATCGACCAGATCGTAGAAGCGGTTGACGATACGTTCGATCACTTCGCGGCCGCCGAGCGCTTCATATGGCGTTTGCGGCTTGCTGGTCTCCAGATTCAAGGTGCGGGGTCCTCTGCGGCAATAGGGCGTGAGCCCTGCAGATAGAGGGCCTGCGCGCCACTGCATTGACGCAGCGCAAAGCAGCAATGGGTGAACCCAGCCGGGATTCCGGCCGGGAATCCTGCCAGATCAAGGGCCTCCGGCTACCCGGGAGTTATCAGCCCTTGTCCTTGTTCGACTCTTCGCCCCCACCGGCATCGGCGTCGGGTTTCGGTTCCGCGGGTTTCGGTTCCGGTGACTTGGCAGGAGCCTTCTTCGCAGCCGCCTTCCTCTTAGTGGCCGGCTTACGTTTCGGCTTGGTCTTGGGCGGCGCGGGCGTAAGCTCGAAGCTCGGCTTGCCGTCCTTGATGCTGACATGGACCTCGCCACCATCGGACAATTTGCCGAACAGCAGTTCCTCTGCCAGCGGCTGCTTGATTTTCTCCTGGATCAAGCGACCCATCGGGCGCGCGCCGTAGAGCTTGTCATAGCCCTTGTCGGCCAGCCAATTGCGCGCATCCTTGTCGAACTGGATATGGACGTTCTGCTCGGCCAGCTGCAGCTCGAGCTGAAGAATGAACTTGTCGACCACGCGGGCAACGGTGCTCTTGCCGAGATAGGCGAAGGGCACGATCGCATCGAGGCGGTTGCGGAACTCGGGAGTGAACATCTTCTTCACTGCTTCCTCGCCCGCATCTTCCTTGGACACGTCGCCGAAGCCGATGCCTTGCGTCGCCATCTGCGCCGCACCCGCATTGGTCGTCATGATCAGCACGACATTGCGGAAATCGACCGTCTTTCCGTGGTGATCGGTCAGGCGCCCGTTATCCATCACCTGCAGCAGGATGTTGAACAGGTCCGGGTGCGCCTTCTCGATCTCGTCGAGCACCACCACCGAATAGGGGTGCTTGTTGACGGCGTCGGTGAGCAGCCCGCCCTGATCGAATCCAACATATCCGGGAGGCGCACCGATCAACCGCGAAACGCTGTGGCGTTCCATATATTCGGACATATCAAAGCGCTTGAGCTCGATCCCCATGATCGAGGCGAGCTGGCGCGCGACTTCGGTTTTACCGACGCCGGTCGGGCCGGAGAACAGGAACGAACCGATCGGCTTGTCCGGATCGCGCAGCCCCGCCCGGCTCAGCTTCATGGCAGTCGACAGGCGGTGGATCGCTTCGTCCTGCCCGAACACGACATGTTTGAGATCGCGTTCGAGATTCTCGAGCGCCTTCTTGTCATCCTTGCTGACAGATTTCGGCGGGATGCGCGCCATGGTGGCGATCACCGCTTCAATCTCCCTGGCGGTGATCTTCTTCTTGCGGCGGCTCGGTGGCACCAGCATCTGCATCGCGCCGACTTCGTCGATCACGTCGATCGCCTTGTCCGGCAGCTTGCGGTCGTTGATGTAGCGGCTCGACAGCTCGACCGCGGTCTTGAGCGCATCGGGCGTGTATTTCACGCCGTGATGCTCTTCGAAGGCGGTGCGCAGGCCTTTGAGAATCTTGATCGTATCTTCGATCGTCGGCTCGTTCACATCGATCTTCTGGAACCGGCGCAGCAGCGCGCGATCCTTTTCGAAGTGGTTGCGGAACTCCTTGTAGGTGGTCGAACCGACGCAGCGGATCGTGCCACCCGAAAGCGCGGGTTTGAGCAGGTTGGAGGCGTCCATCGCCCCGCCGCTCGTCGCGCCGGCACCAATCACGGTGTGGATCTCGTCGATGAACAGGATTGCATCGGGCATCTGCTCGAGCTCGGCCACGACCTGCTTCAAGCGCTCTTCGAAATCGCCGCGATAGCGTGTGCCGGCCAGCAGTGCGCCCATGTCGAGCGAATAGATCACCGCGTCCTTGAGCACGTCGGGCACGTCGCCTTCGATGATCTTGCGCGCAAGGCCTTCGGCGATGGCCGTCTTGCCCACGCCCGGTTCGCCGACATAGAGCGGGTTGTTCTTCGAACGGCGGCACAGGATCTGGATCGTCCGGTCGACCTCCGGCCCGCGGCCGATCAGTGGATCGACTCTGCCCGCCTCCGCCTTGGCATTGAGATTGACGGTGAACTGGTCGAGCGCGGTTTCCTTCTTGTTGCCGGTTTCCTTGACCTGCTCGCCTTCGCTTTGCTGCGCTTCTTCGCTGCCTTGCGGCGATTTGCTTTCAAGCTGGCGACCGCCCTTGCCAATTCCGTGGCTGATATAGCTGACTGCGTCGAGCCTGCTCATATCCTGCTGCTGGAGGAAATAGACCGCATAGCTGTCCCGCTCCGAAAACAGCGCGACCAGCACATTGGCGCCGGTAACGGTATCCTTGCCTGAAGACTGGACATGCAGGATGGCGCGCTGGATCACGCGCTGGAAACCGGCGGTCGGCTGCGGATCGGCATCCTCCTCGGTCTTGAGGGACTGGTATTCCTGGTCGAGATATTGCCGCACGACTTCGCCAAGCTCGGCCAGGTCGACGCCGCATGCCGCCATAACCTGGGCCGCATCTTCATCGTCAATCAGTGCCAGCAGCAAATGCTCCAGCGTTGCATATTCATGCCGGCGCTCCGATGCGTTGGCGAGCGCATTGTGAAGCGTACGTTCAAGGTTCTGGGCAAAACTGGGCATTCGCGTGGTCTCTCGGCGGTTATCTAACGGGCTAAAAGCGACTCCACCCTTGCGGGAGAGTATGAACAGACAGGCTTAACCAATTCTATATGGGGCGCGTCCGGTGACATGCGACCCCCGGGCATCACGATTCTGGCTTCTTGAACAGCGAGTCCGCAGCTTCGCGGTGTGCCGCGGCCTTCGATCGGTGCGTTTCAACCCGCACAATTTCGGCCTCGAGCAAGCTGATGCGTTCTTGTAGCTCGTCCTGGGAATAGGGAGACAAATCTTCCTTTGCGAGGAGGCTCGCCGCATCGCCCTTGGGGCGCGGAAGATCTTCGTCATTCATTCAATCAACAGGTCTTCTTCATTCATCCAGGCTCAGCATCGCAAGCAAGGCGGCTTGCTGTCAATCCGGCCAGGCGTGTTTCAACAGTCGTTAGCTCCCTCTGGCAGCAAGCTATTGCGATTACTGTATCCTTGCGGCAACAGCGCAGTTCGGATGCTTTCAGGGGGGCTCCATGACCGAATCCTTGCCCAAGTTGATGAATGTTATCGGGTTTTCTGCGCCCGGCGGGCCCGATGTGCTCGTGCCGGAAAGCGCGGCGGTGCCGGAACCCGGGCCGCAGGATGTCTTGATCCGCGTTGCCTATGCCGGAGTTAACCGGCCTGATTGCATCCAGCGTGCCGGGTTCTACCCGGCTCCTCCAGGTGCCTCGCCGATCCTGGGGCTTGAAGTCTCCGGCACCATTGTGGCGGTCGGCGAAGAGGTGCCAATAGAGATGCTGGGGCAGGTGGTTGCCGCGCTCACACCTGGCGGTGGCTATGCCGAATATTGCCTCGCGCCCTGGGGGCATTGTCTGCCCGTTCCGGAGGGAATGCCATTGGCGGAAGCGGCGGCGATACCCGAAACGCTCTTTACCGTCTGGCACAATGTGTTCGAACGCGGGTTGGCGCGTGATGGCGAAACTCTCCTGGTGCACGGCGGCACCTCCGGCATCGGGACCATGGCGACCATGCTGGGCAAGGCCTTCGGGCTGGAAGTGATCGTGACCTGCGGCGACGAAGGCAAATGTAAAGCTGCCCGCGAGCTTGGGGCCGACCTGGCAATCAACTATCGCGAACAGGATTTCGTCGAGGCGGTGCGCGCGCAGACCGGAGGGAAAGGTGCCAATATCGTGCTCGACATGGTTTCGGGCGACTATGTCGCACGCAATCTCAAATGCTTGGCGGACGATGGACGCCATGTGACGATTGCCGTGTTGGGTGGTATGAAGGCAGAGATCAATATGGCGCTGGTGATGAGCAAGCGGCTGACGCTCACGGGATCGACGCTGCGGCCCCGTAGCGATGCCTTCAAGACCGCGCTGGCTGAAGAAATTGTCCAGAACGCCTGGCCCCTGTTCTGCTCGCGCGAGCTGAAGCCGGTGATGGACAAGAGTTTCCCCTTTGCCGAGGCTGCCGCGGCTCATGCGCGGATGGAAGCGGGCGACCACATTGGCAAGATCGTGCTGGAGGTTTCAGGTGGCTGAGAGTTACATACTTCACGAGGATCTTCGCAGCGGCAATTGCTACAAGATCAAACTCACCGCTGCGCTTCTCGGCATCCCGATCGCCACGAGGCAATATGACATCTTGAAGGGCGAAACGCGCACGCCCGAATTTCTTTCGGGCGTCAATCGCAATGGGCGCATCCCCGTGCTGCAGATAGATGGCGACGAAGGGACACGCTTCCTGCCCGAAAGCAACGCGGCCTGCTGGTATCTCGCGAGCAAGAGCGCGCTGATCCCGCAGGACCGTTTCGAGCAGGCGGACATGCTGCGCTGGATGTTCTTCGAACAATACAGCCACGAACCCAACATCGCGACCTTGCGCTTCTGGCTCCACTTTGTTGGTGAGGCCAATCTCTCTGATGAGCAACGTGCGCAAATCGTGGCCAAGCGGATTGCGGGTTGCGACGCGCTCGAGCTCATGGATGAGCATTTGGGACGAGGGCCCTGGTTCGTGGGCGATCGCGCGACGCTCGCCGATATCGTGCTCTACGCCTATACCCATGTCAGCGAAGCAGGCGGCTTTGCCTTACATGACTATCCCAATGTTTGCGCCTGGCTCGACCGGATCGCCGCGCTGCCGGGCTATGTCCCGATGGACCGCGCCGGGACTTCCTGACGCGGAACTGACGCTGATTCCCCAAAGCGTCACCAAACCGTGACGGGGACGTCACAGAACGATGCCATTGACCGTGGGCGAGGTGAACAGCTTCGCAAAGGCGCTGACCATGGTCGAATCCCGATTTCCGCCGATCCCCGCTCCCGGCAATGTCGCGAGCTTTCCCGCTCCCAAACCCGCCGTGCCCGAGCGGGTGCTGGGTGAGCGCCGCAGATATCGCACGATCTGGATCAGCGATGTCCATCTGGGCACCAGGGGTTGCAATGCGCAGCTGCTGATCGACTTTCTCGACCACACCGACAGCGAGACCATGTATCTGGTCGGCGACATTATCGACGGCTGGCGGCTCAAGAAGAAGTTCTATTGGCCGCCCGAGCACAATGACATCGTCTGGAGGATTCTGAAACGCGCCAGGCGCGGCACGCGGATCGTCTATATTCCCGGCAATCACGACGAGATGATCCGGCCCTTTGCAGGCATGAATTTCGGCGGGGTCGAGATTCAGCGTGCCGCTTTTCACGAAACCGCTGATGGACGCCGGCTGATGGTGCTGCATGGCGACGAGTTTGACACGATCATGCTGGCGCATCGCTGGCTCGCCTTCGTCGGCGATGCGCTCTACCATCTGATGATGGGGCTCAACGTCTGGGTCAACCGCGTGCGCCGCTGGTTCGACCTGCCCTATTGGTCGCTGTCGAAGATGGCCAAGCACAAGGTCAAGAACGCGGTCGAATTCATCTCGCGCTATGAAGAGATCGTGGCGCGTGCAGCGGGCGAGCGCGGCGTCGACGGCGTGGTTTGCGGCCATATCCATACCGCTGAGATTCGCTCGTTCGCCCAAGATGGCCGGTCGATTGAGTATTACAATGATGGCGACTGGGTGGAAGGTTGCAATGCGCTGGTCGAACATTTCGACGGGCGCATGGAGTTGCTTCACTGGCCCGACGAGGTTGCGCGCCGCGATACCGGCCAGTCTGGCGAAGAGGCCGCGCCGCAAGAAGGGCTGGAGGCTGCGTGATCCATCACGGCCCTTTCCCTGATCCCGCCGAGCGCACTCCGGTGCCCTGGCCGCAACATATCGCAATCGTCAGCGACGCCTGGTTGCCGCAGATGAACGGAGTGGTGCGAACGCTTTCCACGACCCGCGATGTCCTGCGCGGCTGGGGGCACCGGGTCGATATCGCCTCTCCCGACCAGTTCCTCTCTATCCCCTGCCCGACCTATCCCGAGATCCGGCTGGCCTTGGCGATGCCCGGCGCTGTGGGACGGCAGCTCGCCCGGCTCGCGCCCGATGCGATTCACATCGCGACCGAGGGGCCGCTGGGCTTTGCCGCGCGCCGTTTTTGCCTCGCCAGGGGAATCCCCTTCACCACCGCATACCACACCCAGTTCCCCGAATATCTGGCCAGGCGCACCGGGCTCTCGCCCCGCCTGTTCTGGCGCTATATCCGCTGGTTTCACCGCCCGGCCGAACGGGTCATGGTGGCAACGCAGAGCATTCGCGACGATTTGCGCGCGCACGGGATTGCCAATCTCCACCACTGGGGTCGAGGGGTCGATCTCGCCTGTTTCACGCCCGATGCGCCGCCGCCGCCCGAATTCGATGTCCTGCCGCGCCCGATCCAGCTTTATGTCGGCCGCGTTGCGGTGGAGAAGAACCTCGAGGCGTTTCTTTCAGGCGCCTATCCGGGCAGCAAGGTCGTGGTTGGCGATGGACCGGCGATGGAACAGCTGACAGCGGCCTTCCCCGAAGCGCATTTTCTGGGCCGGCGTTCGGGCCGCGAACTGGCAGGCTGCTACGCGGGGGCGGACGTTTTTGTCTTCCCCAGCAAGACCGACACATTCGGCCTCGTCCTGATCGAAGCGCTGGCTTGCGGCACACCGGTGGCGGGATTTCCGGTTCCCGGACCGAAGGATATCGTGACCGAAAAGACCGGCGCGCTGTCGGAGGATATCGATCGCGCCATCGCGGCGGCGGTCTTCTGCGAGTCGCGCGATTGCGCAGATTACGGCGCGAGCTTCAGCTGGGAGGCTGCGACCCGCCAGTTCCTGAGCGGACTGGAAAAGGTCGAGCCGGAAGGTGTCGGAGCGATGGCTCTGGCCCCGGCCTGACTGCGCGGCTGACGTCTTAGCTGTCGTCGCCCCAGCCCCCGTCATCCTCATCATAGCTGTCAAAGCCGTTGGTGTCGTCCATCGGTTCGCCATAGGCCTGCGCATCCGCTTCGGGATCGCTCATCGGATCCGCTGAATTGTCGCCGTCGGCATTTCCCCAATCAGATGAGCTGTCTTCCGATTCTCCAAACAGCAGCGTCTCGTCGGCATTCGCCAGCATCGATTCTGGATCGTCGAGCTTGTCCCATTTTTGCACTGCGATCGCCAAGGAACCGAGCGTGCCTTCCACTGCGTCCAGCTCTGCTCGACCGGCGCTGCCCATATTCTTGGCATGTGCCCACGCGAGCAGCTGCTTTTGCAACATTTTCTCAGCTTTTCTTTCGCTCAGATATTCGGTGCCCTTGGCTCCGGCGCGAGTCACGTAGGGCAGGTCGAGCGTTACGCTGATATGTGAGCCACCCTCGCCATTTTCGGCAATCGCAAAATCGAGCGTTCCGTCGCTATATTCTCCACCAGGGATGACGAATCGTACCGAACCATCCTTTCCGCCTTCTTTGTGGATGGGATTGACGCCCAGCGCAGATGCCAGCAAATTGCCGTCAAGCGATGACAGGGCTCTAAGGCTTTCGTTTGGGGAAGCGGCGACGTCGATGGTGAAATCCTCACCCGATCCAAAGTCACAGCCTGCCAGCAACAGTGCGGCCGAAATGGCCAATATGTTCCTGAAAATGCTCACTTCATCCCTCTAACCAGCGAACTTCTCGTAATGCTTAACGGGCACGATTTAACAAAACATTTGCCGCTAGGTACCTCATGTCCTATCTAGGGTCTGCAGCGGCCGCTCCGGAAGGGGCGGCCCTTCTATTTTGAATGGAGTTTTCCAATGGCCCAGCCAACCCCGCTGATGCCGCATGCCACCGCCACCTGGCTGGTCGACAACACGGCACTGTCGTTCGAACAGATCGCCGAGTTTTGCGGCCTGCATATCCTGGAAGTGCAGGCGATGGCAGATGATCTGGCCGGCAGCAAATATACCGGCCGCGATCCGGTTCATTCGGGCGAGCTGACTCAGGAAGAGATCGAGCGCGGCCAGGCCGATGCCACCTACTCGCTCAAGATGCAGAAGGCGCCGGTCGAGGTTACGCGCACCAAGGGCCCGCGCTACACGCCGGTTTCGAAGCGCCAGGACAAGCCCGATGGCATCGCCTGGATCCTGCGCAGCCACCCGGAAGTGTCCGATGCGCAGATTTCCAAGCTGATCGGCACCACGCGCAACACGATTACCGCGATCCGCGAGCGCTCGCACTGGAACATCCAGAACATCCAGCCGAAGGATCCGGTGACCCTGGGTCTGTGCTCTCAGCGCGAGCTCGATGCGGTGGTCGCCAAGGCGGCCAAGCGCGCCGGTGTGACCGAGGGTGAAGCGGCGCCGGTCGACGAGCGCAGCGACAAGGAAAAGCTGATCGAGGAGCTGCGTGCCGAACGCGAGGCCAACGTCAAGGCTGCCGCCGAAGCTGCACAGGAAGCCGAAGCCGAAGCATGGCTCGAAGCCAAGCGTGCGGAAGAAGCGGCAGAAGCCTCCGAATCCGGCGAATAATTCCGGCCCCTTGCGCTTCATTTGCTTGTGCAGCGAGTGGCCTTGCGCCATTCTGCTGACATGGATGTAAATAGGGCGCATTATCATCACCCCTTGCCATGGGATTCGAGCTTCGAGCCCCTGGCGCTACCCGATATGCTGGCTGCGACCACGCGTCGCCAGCCTGAGGCACCGCTGATCGACTTCTTCGGGCGGCGCTATTCCTATGCCGACGTATGGCAGGAAGCGCGGCGTTTCGCAGCAGGCCTGCAAGCGCGCGGCGTGGAGAAGGGCGACCGGGTCGGCCTGTTCCTGCCCAATGTGCCGATCTATGTCGCCGCCTATTACGGCGCGATGCTGGCAGGCGCGGTGGTGGTCAATTTCTCACCGCTCTACACCGTCGAGGAGCTGAGCCAGCAGGTCGAAGATTCGGGCACAACGATACTGGTGACGGTCGATGTCGCGGCACTGCTTGGCGCTGCCGTTGCTGTGCTCGACAGCAGCCCGCTGGAAGCGCTGGTCGTTGGGCGGCTGGGTAATATGCTGCCGCCGCTCAAGCGGGTTGCGTTGAAGCTGTTCGGGCGCAAGCAGGTTGCGCCCTTGCCTTTACGCAATGACGTGGTCGATTGGAGCGCGTGCCTGTCATCGGGTGAGCCCGTGCCGGTCGCGCTGGACCCCGCAACCGACCTTGCCCTGCTGCAATATACTGGCGGTACCACCGGGCGGCCCAAGGGGGCGATGCTCACCCACGCCAACCTGTCGGTCAACGCGCAGCAGGTCGATGCGATCGACCCTTTTGACCGCAGCGAGCCCGATGTGATCCTGGGCGCGCTGCCACTGTTCCACGTCTTCGCCAACACGGCCGTACTCAACCGTACCGTGCACAAGGGCGGCTGCATCGTCATGCTGCCGCGCTTCGTGCCGAAACAGGTGCTGAAAGCGATCCGCCGTGCGCGCCCGACCAGCTTTCCCGGCGTGCCGACCATGTTTCAGGCCCTGATCGACTTGGGGACCGATGCCGGCGGCGTGAACAGATCGGGTTTCGCTTCGCTCAAGGTCTGCATATCGGGCGGCGCTCCCTTGCCTGCACCTTTGCGCGAGCGTTTCGAGGAATTGAGCGGTGTGCGGCTGGTCGAAGGATACGGCCTGACCGAGTCGAGTGGGGTCGTCTCGGTCAATCCCTATCAGGGCAAACGCCAGCCCGGCACGATCGGCCAGGTTCTGCCCCAGACGTTCGTGCGGTTGGTTGACAAGGAAGATGCGACCCGTCCCGCGCCCGAAGGCGAGCCGGGCGAACTGGTGATCTCGGGGCCGCAAGTGATGCAGGGCTATTGGAACCGGCCCGATGACGCCGCCACGGCCTTCACGGAAATCGAGGGCGAGAACTGGCTTCGCACGGGCGATATCGCCACGATCGACAAGGAGGGTTTCATTGCCATTGTCGATCGCAGCAAGGACATGATCGCGGTAGGCGGTTTCAAGGTCTTCCCCAGCGAAGTCGAGAAGATCCTGCTGGAGAATGCGGCGATCAAGGAAGCGCTCGTGCTGGGCCTGCCCGACAAATACAGCGGCGAAACGGTGAACGCCTATGTCACGCTGTCAGCCGAGGCCGCTGCAACGCAGAGCGAGTTGCTATCCTGGGCCAATGCGCGGCTGGGCAAGCATGAGCGGCTCGCTTCGCTGACCATACGCGAGGAACTGCCCAAGACGATGATCGGCAAGCTCGACCGCAAGGCGCTCAAGGCTGAAGTGCAGGGCGAGAGCGAGAGTTAGCGCCCGCACAGATAAAAAGGGCGCACCCTGCGGCACGCCCTTCTCCTCTCAAACCTGTAAAAAGGCTGCTAGCCGGCCAGGCTCAGCTTGGGCTCGTCGCCCGGCGAAGTCGGCTTGTCATCCGGTGAAGCCGGTGCGGCAGGGGTATCGGCAGCGCGGCGGTTCGGCATCGAATGCGCGAAGCGGCCTTCAACCTGAGCGCCCTGTTCGATCGTCAGCGCGTCATATTGCACATCGCCTTCGACATGCGCGCTGCGCAGCACGACAAGCTCGCGCGCCTTGATCGATCCGGCAACCTTACCGCCGATCCGGGCGGTTTCGGCCTCGATCCCACCGATGATGGAGCTGGTTTCGCCCTGGACGAGCGAAGCGCAGGCAATGTCGCCTTCAATCGTGCCGTCGACATGCAGATCTGCCGAAGCGGAAATGTCACCCTTGATGCTCACATCCGGGCCGATAACGGAAAAGGTGGAATTGCCGTTGCGCGATGCCATTGGGGTCTCCGATCTAGCGTTTCGCGAGCTGGGGGATTCGGCGGACTTCTTTGAGAACATCGGGTGCCTTCTCCAGGAACAGGCGCGGATTGACCGCACGGTTGTTGATACGCACCTCGAAATGGAGGTGTGGACCGGTCGAGCGGCCGGTGCTGCCGATCGCGCCAATCACGTCACCCGAGGCGACCTGCTGCCCCACGCGCGCATGGAACTTGGACATATGGGCGTATCGGGTCAACAGACCGTTACCGTGGCTGACTTCGACCACTTTGCCATAGCCCGACTTGCGGCCGACAAAGCTGATCCGGCCCTTCGCTGCAGCGTAGATCGGCGAGCCGATCCGGCCCTTGAAATCGAGCCCGCTGTGCATTGCAGGACGCCTGGTGAACGGGTCGCGGCGAATGCCATAGCTCGAAGTGACCATTTCGCCATTGGTCGGGAGGACCTGCGGAACCGAATCGAGGCTCCGCTCAAGCGTGTTCATCCGGGCGAGGCTGAGGCCAAGCCGCTCGAAACGCGGATCGAGATCGCCATTGGCCGAAGTTGCAAGGATCTCCAGCGGGCCACCCATTGCCTGGCGTTCGGCGTTGCGCAGCATGGCGCGTGGATCGAGCCCAAGTTCGATCATCGCGTGTTCGGCGCGCTTGGCGCGGCGATCTGCGTAGCGGGTCAGCCGTTCAACGAATGCAAGCTGGCGAGCTTCGATCTGGGCGAGCGCCGTCGCTTCCGGGATCGAAGCGCTGACTTTCTTGATGGTGGATGCTGTCTCGTTTGACGAATCTGTAACCGTGCCTTTCGAACGGATATCGTCCGGCAGGGATTGGGTCATCTGTTCGAGGAACTCCTGGCGCTTGACCAGATCTTGCGCCACGGCGTCGATATCGTGGCGATAGGCATCGACTCTTTCGCTGGCGGTGGCGACGCGCGCTTCGCGTTCGATCAGCGAAAGCCGGTCTGCCTGCGCGCGGTATTGAACCCAGGCCATGCCTGCCATCGAGATGCCCCATCCCGCCAGCAGCGCAAGCGTGACGATAGCCGCGCCGATCTGCAATCGCGATGAAATCTTGATGAAACGGACCTGGCCCTGCGATCGCATGAAGAACTCGCGATCCGGAAACCAGTTGCGCAAGCGGACTCCCCAGCCGCTGGCGGATAGTTCTTTTCTCAAAACGACCCCTCTGGTGTTCGTTTTTTTGACCCGACGGTTGGCTATCAAAGGCAGGTTAACAGGTCGATTCGATGAAGCGGAGTTAGGGGCGAAACGAAGGAGTCACGCGACGAAGCGTTCAAACGGCTCGTATGGTTAACATTTTGTGGCCTGGCGTTTAGGTAGTTTGGCCTTTTTCAGTGCCCCTCAGCCACTGTTCAAGCATGCGGGATTCGCAACGGAATCGGCGCAGGATCCTCCAGGGATTTGGACGCTGACAGGCCCGCCTCCTGCTGCTAGAGGCTCCGGCATGGCCAGTGCAGCAACCAGAACGGATATTGATCCCCAGACGCTTGTGGAAACGCTAGCGAAAGCGGGGCGCGCGGCTCAGCGCCAACTCGCCGCCATGCCGAGCGAGGCGAAAGCCGCATCTTTGCGCAAGGGTGCGGCTGCTCTGCGCGCCGACGCCGCAGCGATTCTGGCGGCCAATGCCTGCGATCTTGCAGCGGGCGAGGCCAATGGCCTCACGCCAGCTATGCTCGATCGGCTCAAACTCGATGAAGAGCGGCTGGAAGCGATTGCGGCCGGTGTCGAAGCTGTGGCCTCGCTGCCCGATCCGGTCGGCGAAGTGATCAATTCGGTCGAGCGGCCCAATGGCCTGCAACTGAGCCGGGTTCGCGTACCGATCGGACTGATCGGGATCATCTATGAAAGTCGCCCCAATGTAACCGCCGATGCTGCAGCGCTATGTGTGCGGGCAGGCAATGCGGCGCTGCTTCGCGGGGGCAGCGAAGCGGTCAATTCGAACCGCGCCATCCATGCCGCGCTGGTGCGCGGGCTTGCCGAAGGCGGCGTTCCCGAAGCGGCGGTACAGCTCCTGCCGACGCAGGACCGTGCCGCAGTGGGCGCGATGCTCGCTGCCGCCGGGCTGATCGACATGATCGTACCGCGCGGGGGCAAGGGCCTGGTCGAGCGTGTGCAGGCGGATGCCCGCGTACCCGTGCTCGCCCATCTTGACGGTATCTGCCACACCTATGTCCATTCCGCTGCCGATCCGGCGATGGCACGCGAGATCGCGGTCAATGCCAAGATGCGTCGCACCGGCATTTGCGGCGCGATGGAGACGCTGCTGATTGACACTGGCTTTGCCGATTCCTCGGGGCTGATTGGCGCTATGATCGAGGCGGGTTGCGAAGTGCGCGGGGATGCCCGCGCGCAGGCGCTCGACCCGCGGATTGGGCCTGCATCGGATGCGGATTGGGACACCGAGTATCTTGCCCCGGTCTTGTCGGTCGCGATCGTCGATGGTCTTGACGCGGCCATGGCGCATATCGCGAACCATTCTTCCAACCATACCGATGCCATTGTCACCTCGGATGACACGGCGGCGGCGCGTTTCCTGACCGAAGTCGATAGCGCGATCGTAATGCACAATGCCTCGACGCAATATGCCGACGGGGCCGAGTTCGGGCTGGGAGCGGAAATCGGTATCGCCACCGGACGTTTGCACGCCCGCGGGCCGGTCGCGCTGGAAGGGCTCACGACCTACAAATGGCTGGTTCGCGGTTCCGGCCAGGCGCGGCCCTGACCATACCACCTCCTTCTTGAAGGAATCGATCCCGATGAAATACAACCGTCTCGGCAATACCGGCCTGTTCGTATCGGAATTGTGCCTCGGCACGATGACATTCGGCGGAGAGGGGATCTGGACCGCGATCGGCGAACTCCAACAGGAGGATTCGACCGCGCTCGTCCGCCGAGCGGTGGATGCAGGCATCAATTTCATCGATACCGCCAATGTCTATTCGAATGGGCAGTCGGAAAAGATCACCGGCCAGGCGCTCAAGGATCTGGGCCTCGCCCGGGACGAATATGTCCTTGCGACCAAGGCGCTCGGCCCGATGGGCGACGGGATCAATCAGCGTGGGGCATCTCGCTACCACCTGCTGCACGAGATCGACGCCAGCCTTGAACGGCTCGGGCTCGACCATGTCGATCTCTATCAGCTCCACGGCTGGGATCCGGTGACGCCGATGGAGGAAACGCTGCGGGCCTTGGAAGACATCGTCCGTTCGGGCCGCGCGCGCTATATTGGCGTGTCGAACTGGGCGGCCTGGCAGATCATGAAGGCGCTGGGCATTTCGAAGCAGCTGGGGATTGCGAGCTTCGCGTCGTTGCAGGCCTATTATGCGGTGGCCGCACGCGATCTCGAACGCGATGTCGTCCCGATGCTGGAAAGCGAAGGGCTCGGCCTGATGGTCTGGAGCCCGCTCGCCGGAGGCTTCCTCTCGGGCAAATACGCCCGTGAAGGCGAAACTGAGGGGCGGCGGGCAAGTTTCGACTTCCCGCCGATCGACAAGGATCGCGCCTATGACGCGGTCGATGTCATGCGCGAAATAGCCGAGGAAAAGGGGCGCAGCGTGCCGCAGATCGCGCTGGCGTGGTTGCTTGCCAAGCCCGCTGTAACCACGGTGATCGTCGGTGCGAAACGGATTGGCCAGCTCGACGACAACCTTGGCTCGGTCGACGTCGAACTTTCGGATGACGAAATGGCACGGCTCGATGCCTGCTGCCCTCTCCCGAGCGAGTATCCCGGCTGGATGGTCGAGCGGCAACGTAGCTATCGTTCCGGCGCACGCGCCGGCGAAGCTCCGAAGGAAGATTGAAGACTTGGCTGACGCCCCAATTCGCACCGGCCTCTTGGGCGGCAGCTTCAATCCGGCGCATGGCGGCCATCGCCGGATTACCCGCTTCGCAATCAAGGCGCTGGGACTGGATCAGGCCTGGTGGCTTGTTTCGCCCGGCAACCCCTTGAAACCAAAGCGGGGAATGGCTCCGTTGCCCGCGCGGCTGCGATCGGCGCAGGCACAGGCGCGGCGTGCGCCGATTGTCCCCACGGCAATCGAGCGCGAGCTTGGCACGCGCTACACGATAGACACTCTGCGTGCGCTCAAACGGCGCTATCCCAGGCGGCAATTCATCTGGCTGATGGGCTCCGACAATCTGGCGCAATTCCACCGCTGGCGCGATTGGCGCGGGATTGCCCGCACGATGCCGATTGCGGTCATTGCCCGGCCCGGCTATGATGCCCAGGCTATGGCGAGCCCCGCCATGGCCTGGCTCAGGCGCTATCGGGTGTCTGCCGCCAGTTTCAAAAGCAGGGGCAGATGGAGCGCACCGGCACTGGTGTTATTGCGTTTCGATCCTGATCCACGTTCGGCCACGGCCTTGCGCCGTGCCGCCCCGGATTGGGCTTCGCGCTATGACGGGTCAAGAATGAGAGATCCGCTCACGCACCATCTGATCATTTCACCGGAGGGTATATGAGACGCTGTGCAAGCGTTGCTCGTCCGTTGGATTTCAACCCCACAATCAGGAGACGTGAACCCGCCTATGCAACAGGCGCAATCCTTGTCGGCTGCAGCCGACTCCGCAAAATCCACCGCGCAAGCCATGGCCAAGTCTGACCGTTCGGCAGAGGCGCTGCACGCACTCGTGCTGGCGCAGCTTGACGACGATCAGGCGCAGGAGGTCGTCTCGATCCCGCTTGAGGGAAAGAGTTCGATCGCCGATCATATGGTGATCGCTTCGGGTCGTTCGACACGCCAGGTTGCGGCCATGGCGCAGAAACTGGCCGAAAAGATCAAACATGCGGGCTTCGGCCCGGTCCGGATCGAAGGGCTCCCGGCTGCTGACTGGGTGCTGATCGACGCTGGCGATGTCGTGGTCCACCTGTTCCGCCCCGAAGTCCGCAGCTTCTACAATCTGGAGCGCATGTGGGCCTTTGGAGACGGTGAAGCGGTGGCTGGAAATGCCTAGCGACTGACGTTTCGTCCTGGCGGCGCCGTGAGGCTCGCCGGGTGAGATTCGAAGTCGTTCGATCGAGGGGGCGAGCGGGCGCTGCTCCCGAACTGGCAATCGCGCGAGCGATCTGTCGTGAGAGAAGATTATGCTCCTGCATGTCATAGCGCGCGGAAAGATCGGCCGTTCTCCTGAGGCCGAGCTGGTCGCGCGTTACGAGAAGCGGCTCACCTGGCCGGTCAGGCACACCGAACTGCCAGAGACTGGCGGGCGCATCCCCGAACCGCAAACCCCGTGCAAGACGGTGCTGCTCGACGAGCGCGGCAAGCAACTCGGCTCCGAGGAGCTGGCCGAAATCCTCGGGCGCTGGCGGGATGATGGTATGCGCGAAGCGCGCTTTGTGATCGGTGCGGCGGACGGTCATTCACGCGACGAGCGGGCCGACGCCGACCTGTTGCTGGCATTCGGAAATGCGACCTGGCCGCACCTCCTGGCGCGCGCAATGCTGATGGAACAGCTCTATCGCGCAACGACGATCCTTGCCGGGCATCCCTATCATCGGGCAGGGTAGGCGCATGACCAGGCGCGCCGTCCCAATTCTGTCCTTTGCCGTGATTGGCTTGCTGGCCGCCGGGCTGGCAGGCTGGACGGACCCGCTGGATGCGCAGCGCATCTCGTCTTTCTCCAGTCCGAAGGAAGCCCGGGCGGAACTGGCGCGCGCGCAGGAACAATCCCGCAAGGCGCAGCTCCGTGCTGAAAAGCTTTCAGCAGAAGCGGCGGCTGCCGGTGAGGCGGCCGACAAATCGGCGCGCGAAGCGGCCGCCCTAGCGGCACGCATCCAGCAGACCGAGGCTGATCTTGCGGCTGGCGAAGCACGGCTGGCGCTGATCACCGACCAGAGGCGCCAGCTCGATGCCCGGCTGGCACGCAAGCAACAGCCATTGGTGCGCCTGATGGCGGCGCTGCAAAACATGGCGCGGCGGCCGCTGGCGCTCTCGGCTCTGCGGCCCGGCTCGCTCAAGGATACGGTCTATGTCCGTGCAGTGCTGGAGACCAGCATTCCGCAGATCCGCAAACAAACAGCCACGCTGCGCGGCGAACTTGCGCGCGGCAAGGAGCTTGAAGTGGAAGCGGGGCAGGCAGTTGCGGCGCTCCGCAGCGACGAGACAGAGCTCCTGCAGCGGCAACAGCAGCTTGCCACGCTGGCTACGCAACAACGCGCGGCTTCGCGCCAGGCCAGCGGGATCGCTCTGCGCGAAAACGATCGCGCTCTGGCGCTGGCGGAACAGGCGCGTGACCTCGACGATCTGGTTGGCACGCTCGATCAGGCGGGGCAGTTGAGGCGAGAGCTGGCATCGCTGCCAGGCCCGGTGCTTCGTCCGGCGAAACCGGGCGAGGCGGAGGTGGCGCTGGCCGGACCCACTCCCACGCCCACTTCCACCGCGCCGCCGGCCGGGCTGCAATTGCCTGTGGGGGGGCGCACGCTAAGCGGTTTCGGAGCAATCGATGCTGCAGGTGTCGTCAGCGACGGGATCACGCTTGCGCCGCGTAGCGGAGCGCAGGTGGTGGCACCGGCGGCAGGGCGCGTCCTCTTTGCGGGCGCCTATCGCGGCTTCGGCCAGATCGTCATCATCGAACATGCGAACGGCTGGACCAGCCTCGTCACCGGACTGGGAAGTACCGGTGTTGCAGTGGGGGACCATTTGGTCGGCGGCAGCCCGATCGGCAATGCTCCGGGCAGCAATCCGGCGATCACGCTGGAATTGCGGCGCGAGGGGGATCCGGTCAATCCGCTGCAATATATGGATTGATATCGGCCTTTTGTGGATTTGCGCGGGATTTCGCCTGGCCAATCTTCCAGAGGCCGGAATAGGCAAAGCTGCCCCGATCAGAGACGCCACCGGTGCTCTCATCTGGCGTTCAGCCGCCAAGCGCTATACATAGAGCGGAAACAGGAGCCTGCCTGAATATGAAACTCGCCGCCATTTTGCGTACCACCGCGCTCGTCACTGCGGTTGCGCTGATTCCCGCGACCACTGCCACCATGGCGCAGGTCGATGGCCGCGCCGGTCCGCAATTTGCGAAGCTCTTTGCGACCTACCAGCGGATCAAGGCCAATTATGTCGAGCCGGTCGATGACGACAAGCTGATCCGCGGAGCGATCGACGGAATGCTGGCATCGCTCGATCCGCATTCGGCCTATCTCGACGGCAGTTCGCTGCAACGGCTCGAGACGATGATCGACGGCAACTATTCGGGGCTGGGTCTTTCGGTCGTGCTGGACGAGGGCGCGGTCAAGGTGATCTCGCCCTTCCGCGGCAGCCCGGCGGAGAAGGCAGGCGTCAAGGCGGGCGACTATATCACCCACCTCGATGGCAAGCTGATCTACGGCGGCGATCTCGACGATGCCGTGGCGCAAATGCGCGGGCCCGCCGGCACTTCGATCAAGCTTACGATCTACCGCGTTGGACGCGACGAACCGCTGGAAGTTTCGGTGACCCGCGGCGTGATCGAACTTGAGCCGGTTTCCCATTCGCTTGAAGCTGGCAATATCGGCGTGATTACCGTCAACGAGTTCTCCGCCGATGTCGGCAGCGACGTGCTGACCGCGTGGAAGGAAATCCGCAAGGAAGCGGCGGGCCGGGTCAATGGGCTGGTGCTCGATCTGCGTTCGAACCCGGGCGGATCGCTTGATGAAGCGGTGGCGCTGAGCGATCTGTTCCTCGAAAAGGGGCGGATCGTCTCTCAACGTGGCCGCGCGCGCGGCGAAACGCTGCTCTACGATGCCGAAACCGTGTTTCGGGGCGATATGGCCGAAGGCCTCCCGCTGATCGTGTTGATCGATGCCGGTTCTGCCTCGGCTTCCGAAATCGTCGCCGGTGCGCTGCAGGATCACCGTCGGGCGCTGATCATGGGCGAGCGCAGCTTCGGCAAGGGCAGCGTACAGACGCTGCTTCCCCTGGGGCGCGACGCGGCGCTCAAGCTTACCACAGCACGCTACTATACGCCTTCAGGTCATTCGGTGCAGGAAGGCGGGATCAAGCCGGATATTTCCGTGCCGCAGTTGAGCGATCCGGACCTCGCCAAGCGCAGCAAATATGTCCTGCGCGAGAGCGATCTGAAGGGGCACCTTGTCAACGAGCTGGATCTCGAAGACGAAGCCCTCGAGACCGACAAGCAGGTCGATCCGCGCTTCAAGCTGACGGCGGAAGAACTCGAAAAGCAGGGAATCAAGGACTTCCAGTTGCATTATGCGCTCGATACCTTGCGCCGCACTGCGCCCTCTGCAGTGGCCCTGCGCGATTGATCTGCTAGGCGCGGTCACATGAGTATCAGCCCTTCCGTCCGCAAGGCGCAGGCCCTCGCCATCGCATTGCCCGCAGCTTTGCTGGGCGGGGCTTATATCTCGCAATATGTGTTCGGCCTTTTCCCGTGCGAGCTGTGCTGGTGGCAGCGTTACCCGCATTTTCTCGCGCTGGCGCTGGCTCTGCTTTCGTTTGTCGCGCCGCCGCGCCAGCTCTGGATCGGATTCGCCGCACTGGCGATCATTGGTTCGGGCGTGATCGGCGGTTATCACGCCGGGGTCGAATATGGCTGGTGGGAAGGGCTGACCGCCTGCACCGCCACCGTCGATATGGGTGCCAATCCGCTCGATGCGATCATGAACGCGCCGATGGTGCGCTGTGACCAGGCGCAATGGACCTTGTTCGGAATTTCGCTCGCTGGATGGAACTTCCTCATTTCCTGCGCCGGCGGTATTGCCATCCTGGCCCTTCTCGGGCGAAAGCGGGCGGCATGACGAAAGACGAAATCGACCGCATGATTCGCGTGGATCAGGCCGGCGAATTCGGCGCGACCCGGATCTATGCCGGGCAACTCGCCGTAATGGGCGACCGGGGGCCGCATTCGCGCGAGATTGCGCATATGGCGGAGCAGGAAGTGGGCCATCGCGAACGCTTCGATGCCATGATGGCGGATCGCGGTGTGCGGCCTACCGCGCTGCAGCCTTTCTGGTCAGTGGCCGGCTATGCGCTGGGCGCCGCGACAGCCCTGATCGGGCCGGAAGCGGCAATGGCCTGCACTGCCGCGATCGAGACCGAGATCGACCGGCACTATTCGGACCAGCTTGACCGTTTGCAGGAGACCGGAGCCGACCCCGAATTGGCAGGCATGATCCATGAGTTTCGCGAGGACGAACGTGAGCACCGTGATGCCGCGCTCGCTGCCGGAGCGGAAAGGGCACCCGCCTATCCGCTGCTTTCGGGCGCGATCCGATTGGGCTGCCGCGCCGCGATCAGGCTGGCTGAACGAATTTGAATCCTGCCCTGAGGAACCTGTTGGGGCTTTCCCGCGCTTCATATAGAGTTCACCGGGTTCGGGGCCTAATATCCCGGCCTACAACGCATTGGATGGAAAATTTCATGAAACGCCTTGCTGCCGCCCCTGCTTTCGCTTCCGCCATACTGCTTTCCGGGCTTGCCGCTGCTGTGCCGGCCGCCGCGCAAGAAGACGCTGGAGACAAGGTGAACATGGTGATCGTCTATGGTGAGGATGCATGCCCGCAGCCCGCTGATGGAGAGATCACGGTTTGCGCGCGCAAGGCCGAAGATGAGCGTTTTCGTATTCCGGAAAACCTGCGCACCAGCGACAGCGCGGCGAACACAGCCTGGACCCGGCGTGTCGAGAGTTATGAGATGGTAGGCGATTTCGGCGCTCTGTCCTGCGACCCGGCCGGAGCTGGAGGCTTCACGGGCTGTACACAGCAGATGATCAATGCGGCCTATGCCGACAAGCGCGAAGGATCGGATGTGCGCTTCAGCCAGCTGATCGAAGCGGCGCGGGCAGAGCGGCTTTCGACTATCGACGCCGATGCGGCAGCCGAACAGGAGCGCGTCGAGCAGATCGAGCGCGAATATATGGAGCGGCTGGAGCGCGAACGGAAGGGCCAGCTTCCGGGCGAAGTCGCGGCTCCAGCGCAGAGTGACGCAGCAGTTGCCGAACCCGTGAACGAGGAAGCGCAGCCGGAACCGGAAGGTGACGGCGAAGGCTAAGCCTGACGCGCCGGGCCAGGCAGCTTCTAACTAGAGCGTCCAGTCGGGCGCTTCGAGCACGCCCTTGATGTCGGCAAGCCTACCACCCTCATTGAGCAAGCCGCGCAGCGTGGCTGTTCCCGCCTCAATATAGGCTTTGTGCGGTACGGCCAGCACGACCAGATCGTAGCTGCGCTGCATCGCTTCCGGATCGAGTTCGACACCATATTCTTTCTTTGCGTCGGCGGGATCGGCCCTTGGATCGTGCAAGGTCACGGAGTGCCCAAGCCAGCGGAGGCGTTCGGCCAGCGCAAATACTTTCGAATTGCGCAGATCGGGCAGGTCCTCCTTGAAAGTAACGCCCAGGATCAGAGTTTGCGCGGGGCGCGACTGCATCAGGCTGTGCAGCCGGTCGGCGATCCAGCCAGCCATGCCGTCATTGATGCCGCGACCGGCGAGGATGACCTTGGGGTCATGGCCCAGCTGTTCTGCGCGATGCGCCAGGTAATAGGGGTCGACACCGATGCAGTGCCCCCCGACGAGGCCGGGAGAGAACGGCAGGAAGTTCCACTTGGTCCGGGCAGCGTCCAGCACGTCCCACACGGAAAGATCCATTGCGCCGAAGATTTGCGCAATCTCGTTCATGAAGGCGATGTTGATATCGCGCTGGGCATTCTCGATCACCTTGGCGGCTTCCGCGGCCTTGATCGATTGGGCGCGGAACACTCCGCCGCTGGTGATCGCACCATATAGCGCGGCGACCTTGTCGAGCACTTCAGGCGTCTGGCCGGAGACAACCTTGGTGATCTTGTCGACCGTATGCTCTCGATCTCCCGGATTTATCCGTTCCGGGCTGTAAGCGAGAAAGAATTCCTCCCTGCAGGTGAGGCCGGACGATTCTTCCAGGATCGGGCCGCAGATATCCTCCGTCACGCCGGGATAGACCGTGCTTTCGTAGATCACGGCCGGAATTCGACCCTGTGCCCTGGCAGCCTTCAGCAATGGGCCTACAGTCCGCGAGGCCGATTTGAGGAGTGAGAGATCGGGATTGTTGCCAGCGTCGATCGGGGTAGGCACCGCGACAATGTAGAAGTTTGCCGGCGGGCATTTGGATGGGTCCGAAACCAGGTACAGCGGGCTGGCGCTCAATCGCGCTTCGTCGATTTCGCCCGTCCGGTCATAACCTTGCTCAAGTTCGCCGACCCGGCGCGCATCGGTGTCGAAGCCAGTGACTTCGAACCTGTCGGCCAAGGCGATGGCCAGCGGAAGGCCGACATAGCCGAGGCCGATCACAACAATCGAATTGTCGCCGCTGGCACCCGTCGACATCTTGATCCCCCTGGCCCCTGTCCGGGCCGGAATGTCTAGCGGCAAACGCGCCTTCGAGAAAGGCGCGCCCGCCCGTCATGTCGGAGATTGCAATGATTTAACCGGGATACCAACACGGCGCGGTCTGTTGGCAGGTCCTCAGACTTCGTAATAGTCGCGATACCAGGCGACGAAGCGGCGGATTCCCTCGCGCACGCTTGTTTGCGGAGTGTATCCGGTCAGTTCCTTCAGCAGAGTTGCGTCGGCCCAGGTTGCCGGCACGTCGCCCTTTTGCATCGGCATGAAGTTCTTCACCGCCTCGCGGCCGCATTCCGCTTCGATCGCCTCGACGAAATCCATCAGCCGAACCTTGTCGCTATTGCCGATATTGACCACGCGAAATGGAGCCGCGGGCGAGAGACTGTCGTAGGGTGCGATATCGTCCTTGCTCTCTGGACGCTCGGGCGCCGCGTCGATGAGCAAGCGGATCCCGCGCACCAGATCGGTGACATAGGTGAAATCGCGATACATCTCGCCATTGTTGTAGATGTCGATCGGCGTGCCTTCGAGGATCCCCTTGGTGAACTTGAACAGCGCCATGTCCGGGCGGCCCCACGGCCCATAGACGGTAAAGAAGCGGAACATGGTGGTCGGCAGGTTCCACAGATGGGCGTAGGAATGGCCCATCGCTTCGTTCGCCTTCTTGGTCGCTGCGTAGAGCGTGAGCTGCGTGTCGCATTTCTCGCGCTCGTTGAACGGCATGTCTTCATTCGCGCCATAGGCCGAACTGGTCGAAGCCATCAGTAGATGCTCGACCTTTAATTCGCGCGCGCATTCCATCACGTTGAAAGTGCCGACCAGATTGGCATCGATATAGGCGCGTGGGTTCTCGAGGCTGTAACGAACGCCCGCTTGCGCTGCGAGGTGGACGATCACGTCTGGTTTTTCAGCCATCGCCAGTGCGTGGAGTTTCTCGAAATCTTCCAGCATCCCGACATGTGCGCTGAAATGCTGGTTCTGGAGCAGCATCTGATGGCGCCGTTCTTTCAGGCGCACGTCGTAATAATCGGTCATCCCATCATAGCCGACGACGGCAAAGCCGTCCTCGAGCAGCAGCTGTGCGAGGTGGTAGCCGATAAAGCCGGCTGTTCCGGTGATGAGTATCTTTTTCAACGTGCTTCCTTGTCTACGGTCTGCACGACTATTTCGCGCCGATGCCCTGCACGACCACGCGGAGGGTCTTGAGTGCGATCAGGATATCGAGCCACAGCGACAGGTTTTTGACGTAGTAGAAGTCGAAGCGGAGCTTGGCCTTGACCGAATCCAGGTCGGCGACGTGCCCCTGATTGACCTGCGCCCAGCCGGTAATTCCAGGGCGAACGATATGGCGGTAGGAATAGAAGGGGATTTCGGCCTCGTACCAGTCCGCCAGCTCTCGAGCTTCCGGTCGCGGACCGATCCAGCTCATCTCGCCGAGCAGGATGTTCCATACTTGCGGCAGTTCATCCAGCCTGACCTTGCGCAGGAAGCGCCCGGTCCGGGTGATGCGATTGTCGCCATCCTTGGTGATGGTCTGTTCGCGCCGAGCGTGTTCGTCAGTTTCGTGATCGACGACCCGCATCGTCCGGAACTTGACCATCTCGAAGGATTCGCCGCGAAAGCCGACCCGCTGTTGCTTGAACAGAATGGGGCCGGGAGAGTCGAGCTTCACCGCCAGGGCAATCAGTCCGAGCGCTGGAACGAGAAACGGGCTCAGGGCAACCGAGAAGACGACGTCCGACACTCGCTTCAAGGCACGATAGGGCAGGTTCGGAATCAGCGATCCCAACTCGTTCTCTCGCAAGTGATTGATGCTGACCTGTCCGGTGATTGCCTCTTCGAGCAGGCGATAGTGATAGACAGGGATGCCCTGCAGCGCAGCCTTGGCAAACAGCCGCTCCCATTCGGGCGAATGGTCTGTGTGAAGGTCCGCAACGATCGATCCGGCCACCGCTCGTTCTTCGATTAGCTTGTCGAGTTGATCAACCGACTTTGCCCTTTCGAAGCCGGAATGTTCAAACAGGGATTCTACGTCTCCGACCGGCACGACATAGTGCCGCAGATTGGGGCTGGCATGGCGGATCCTGGCGGTGACGAGATAGCTGATGGCCAGGGTCGCCAAGGCGCAGGGAACATAGAGCGTTACCGAAAACGGCGCGCGCGCAAGGCTGACTATAGCCAGCAGCGCGCCGAAACACGCCAGATTTACGGGCAAGACATAGGACAGGAGCCGTGCGCGAGCGTAAGTGCGCAACCGGCGCATGCTGTACCAACAGGCCGCATTGCAGGCGGCAAGTTCCGCCAGAAACAGGCGGATGCTTTCCGAACTAAGCGGAATACCCCGCAATGCCGACCATATGATCGCGGGAATGGCGATGCCTACGGTCAGGTAAAATGCCAGCTGTTCCGCCACGCCCATGAGCGGCGCCGACTTGGCAGTCGCGAGCGGGACGGGGGGGCGCTTCATAACTCTGTAGATTCCAAGGTAATGTGTGTTTTGGCGATGGCCGTTGGCGCCGATTAGATCGGATCGGGAACAATCACAACATCAAGTGGCTCTGCGCTAACTCACCATGCGCAGATCGGTGCGCGGCATTGATACGCGGGTCTTCTTGCCCATGACATCCAGCAACACCCATGCGCGTTGTTCGGGCGCGAGGCGTTCCACCTGTCCGACGAAGCCCACCAGTGGACCATCGGCAATGCGCACTACGTCGCCATCGGACATCTCAAGGCTAGGCCGTATCGTGCCATCCTCTCTGGCGCGGGCAAGGAGCTCGTCCACAATTTCCGTCGGTACCGGTGCAGGCTGCTGCCCGAAGCAGACGAGCCCGGCAACGCCCTGGGTTGAGCGTATGGCCCGCCAGGGTGCGGAGTCAGGATCGAATGCGACAAACAGATATCCTGGGAAATATGGCCTTGTGGTCGTGACATAGCGCGTGCCGCGAGTGCGCGTTTCGCGCTCAAGTGGCAGGAAAGTCTTGAACTTTTGCCGTTCGAGGTTGCGCTGCGCAATCTGCCCGCAATTGGGCTTGATCTGCGCAAGATACCAAAGGTCTGTCTGTCTGTTAGAAGTCATCTTGGCCCGTGATCTCTCCGGCGAACGCTGCTCGGTTCCTATGCAAGTACAAAGCTGTTTCTCGCATGAATGCGACAGACTGCCCTGTACATATTATCGGCCGATCGCGAGTTGACGGCGCCAATCGGTCTGTGCAGAGGGCAGCACGCTGCAGCAATCAAAATTGGCTTTGCGTATCGCATGCACAATGCTAGCGTTCAAAATTGAACGATGCAAATGCGTCTTCAAAATTGCAGCTTCCCGATCACCCGGTGCCAGCGATCAGCAGGTGCCGTGCGGTAGCCTGCGGGCCGTATTTTCCAATGGTGGGCAGGCGAACAAAACTCAAGGAAGACACTCGCTTTCGAGTGTTGCGTCTGCTCGAGGAAAACCCTGAGATGTCGCAGCGCGAATTGGCTGAGGCAGTGGGTATCAGCGTTGGCAGCGCGCATTATGTCCTCAATGCCCTGATCGAACGTGGAATGGTGAAGCTCGGCAATTTCAGCGCCTCACAGGACAAGCGGCGCTATGCCTATTTCCTGACGCCCAAAGGCGCGGCCGAAAAGGCGGCGATCACCGGACGGTTCCTGGCGCGAAAGCTTGAGGAGTATGAGGCGCTGAAGCGGGAAATCGATGAGCTCAAGGGTGAGGTGGGGGAGAGTCTTGGTTCGAACGGGGCGGCGACTGAGCCAAGCCAGGGACGGCATGACTGAATGGAATTCCGAATCCTCGATAGTTTGCGTTATCGGGAGTTGAGGAGCTTGGTTGTCACGCCTTACAGAAGCAATCCTCACTCACCTCGAAGCGCATAAGCACGCTACCTATTACGCGACTTGCCGAATATCATTCGCGCTGATTTCTAGAGATCAGAACGAATGACAGGCCTGCGGGTCTATCTGTACGGCTCGCAGACAATGTATGTCCCGAAGTCTAAACCTTTCCTGAGAAAGTGAACAATTAGAAGGCCGAGATGTCTCAACTCAAAGTTCATCTATCTCGAATCAGGGCCTACTTGGC